>CAZEDA010000619.1:0-2263 GCA_964510915.1 uncultured Rhodocyclaceae bacterium
AAGGTCATGCGCGACCTGGGGCTGGTGAAGCTCGACGAGCCCTTCGCCAACCTGCTCACGCAGGGCATGGTGCTGAACGAGATCTTCTTCCGGAAGGGCGGCGCCGGGCGCATCCAGTACTTCAATCCGGCGGACGTCGACATCCAGACCGACGACAAGGGCGTGCGCACCGGCGCGATCCTGCGCAGCGACGGCCAGCCCGTGGAGTCGAGCGGCATCGGCACCATGTCGAAGTCCAAGAACAACGGCGTGGACCCGCAGGCGCTCATCGAGAAGTACGGCGCGGACACCGCGCGGTTCTTCATGATGTTCACCAGCCCGCCCGAGCAGACGCTCGAATGGTCGGACTCCGGCGTGGAGGGCTCCTACCGCTTCATGAAGCGCGTGTGGGCCTTCGCGCACCGTTTCCACGAATCGATCCGCCCGCACGTGCCTGCCGCGATGCCCGCGCTGTCCGAGGCGCTCGCCGATGCCCGCCGCGAGATCCACCGCAATCTGGAGCAGGCCAGCTTCGACATGCAGCGGCAGCAGTTCAACACCGTGGCCTCCGCGTGCATGAAGATGCTGAACGCGCTCGAGCGCGCGCCTGCCGAGGACGCCGCGGCCCACGCCGCCGTCGCGGCGGAGGGGCTGGCCATCCTGCTCCGCGTGCAGTCGCCCGTCACGCCGCACCTGTGCCACTTCCTCTGGCAGGCCCTCGGTTTCGGCACGGACATCCTGTCCGCGCCGTGGCCCGAGCCGCTGGCCGAAGCCCTGGCGCAGGACGAGATCGAGCTGGTCGTGCAGGTGAACGGCAAGCTGCGCGGGAGCCTGCGCGTGGCGCAGACCGCCGACAAGGCCGAGATCGAGCGCCTCGCGCTCGCGAACCCCAACGTGCAGAAGTTCACCGAAGGCAAGCCGCCGCGCAAGGTCATCATCGTGCCCGGCCGCCTCGTGAACATCGTGGTGTGACACCAGGCGACGATGCTGGAGCGCCGAACCCTGCTCGCCCTGCTGACCGCGCTGCCGCTGGCTGCGTGCGGATTCCAGTTGCGCGGGCAGGTGAGTCTGCCGTTCGAGACCGTGTTCGTGGAGGGGCTGCCGTACTCGGCGCTCAACGGCCAGCTGAAGCGCGGCATCCAGAGCAGCGGCGCGACGCTGTCGGCACAGCGCGAAGCCGCCCAGGCCGTGGTGAACCTGCTGAGCGAATCGCAGGAGCGGGGCATTCTCGCGGTGTCGGCCGGGGGCCGGGTTCGCGAGCTGCAGCTCCGCTACCGGGTCAACTTCCAGGTTGTGGACCCCAAGGGCCGCGAGTGGCTCTCGCCCACCGAAGTGGTCATCATGCGTGACATGACCTACGACGACACGCAGATTCTCGCCAAGGAAGGCGAAGCCCAGACGCTGTTCCGCGAGATGCAGGTCGACGCCGTGCAGCAGGTGCTCCGGCGCATCCAGGCGATCCGCGCCATGAGCGAGGAGCCCACCTGATGGGTGCACCCCGCGAAGCGGACGGCTCGGTGGGCGCCGTCACCCCGCAGGACATGCAGTTCGACGAACCCCTGCCGCTTGTGAGCGGCGCGGTGATGCCGTCCTACTCCATCCGCTACGAGACCTACGGCACGCTGAACGCCGACAGATCCAATGCCGTGCTCGTGTGCCATGCGCTGAATGCGTCGCACCACGTCGCAGGCTGGTACGAGGACGATCCCAAGAACATCGGCTGGTGGGACAACCTCATCGGGCCCGGCAAGCCCGTGGACACCGACCGCTTCTTCGTCATCGGCATCAACAACCTCGGCGGCTGCCACGGCTCCACCGGGCCGGCCAGCCTCAATCCGGCCACGGGCAAGCCCTGGGGCGCGGACTTTCCGGTGGTGACGGTCGACGACTGGGTGCAGGTGCACGCGCGTCTGGCGGACCGCTTGGGCATCCGGCAATTCGCCGCGGTGGTGGGTGGCAGCCTCGGGGCGATGCAGTCGCTGCAGTGGGCCATCCGCTTCCCCGACCGCGTGCGCAATTCGCTGGTGATCGCCGCCGCCCCTAAGCTGTCCGCGCAGAACATCGCCTTCAACGAGGTGGCCCGGCAGGCCATCACGACCGACCCCGATTTCCACGGCGGCAACTACTACGCGCACGGCGTCGTGCCGCGCCGCGGTCTGCGCATCGCGCGCATGCTGGGTCACATCACGTACCTGTCCGATGACGCGATGGCCGAGAAGTTCGGGCGCGAGCTGCGCGAAGGCGAGTTCAAGTTCGGCTTCGACGTGGAGTTCGAGATCGAGTC
>CAZEDA010000620.1:0-2257 GCA_964510915.1 uncultured Rhodocyclaceae bacterium
GGGCAGTTTGCCGGTTTCGTCTCGAACGAGAGCCAGCGCTGGGCTCAGGTCATCAGCGCCGCCGGCATCCGCCTGGAGTAGGGCGCGCTCAGCGACGCAGAAGCTGCAGGAACTCGCGTCGAAGCTCGGGATTGTGGAGGAACGCCCCTCGCATCACGCTGTTGGTCATCTGCGTGTCGTCCTTCACGCCGCGCCACTGCATGCAGAAGTGGTCGGCCTCCAGCACGATGGCCAGACCATCGGGTTCGAGACGTGTCTCCAGCAGATCCGCGAGCTGCATCACGGCTTCTTCCTGGATCTGCGGGCGGCTCAGCACCCAGTCCGCGAGACGCGCGTACTTGGACAATCCGATCAGGTTGGAGCGCTCGCTCGGCAGCACGCCGATCCAGAGCTTGCCCATGATGGGCACCAGATGGTGCGAGCAGGCGCTGCGCACGGTGATCGGGCCGATCATCATGAGCTCGTTCACGCGCTCCACGTTCGGAAACTCGGTGACGTTGGGCGCTGCCTGATAGCGCCCGCGGAACACCTCGTTCAGGAACATGCGTGCCACGCGTCGGGCCGTGCCCTGTGTGTTGTGGTCGCTCACCGTGTCGATGACGAGCGCTTCCAGCACTTCCTGCATGCGCTCGGCGACTTCGTCTTCGAGAGCATCGAGTTCCTTGGGGTCCTCGATGAACTCGGCGATGTTGTCATTGGCATGGTAGCGATGCCCGGCGATTTCGATCCGCCGCCGGATCCGCGCCGAAGCGCTGGACGCCGCGGACTCGGCAGGCGAGGGAACTGGCACTATTCGATTGGTTGTGCTCAACGGCGTCTCCAGGGAGGGACGGCACCGGTCCGGGGACGAATCCGCCGGCGACGGGCACTGGAACTTGGAATATAGGCCGATAGTACCGCGCCTGCCATCGGGGGCGTCTGCGCAACCTCCGCGAACGCGCGGGTCACGAGACTCTCTTCCGGGCACTTCGGCAACCTCATGACAGACCAGCTTCGCATGAAAACGTTCGATCTCACCGTGGGTGTCGACTACTCCGGCGCGGCGCACCCCGAGGCGCGGCTGCCCGGTCTGCAGATGTATTCGGCGGTACCCGGTGGCGAACCGGAGCGGACGCCGCCCCGGAACGGTCGGCACTGGACACGACGGGAGCTCGCCGGGTATCTGCAGGCACTCGTGGCCGGCGACCGGCGCGTCCTCGTCGGTGTGGACCACGGATTCTCCTTCCCGATGGCGTATTTTCAGCGCCTCGGGCTACGTACCTGGCCCGAGTTTCTCGAGGACTTCGGCCGCCATTGGCCTACGGCGGACCCCGGCGTGACGGTTCTCGACGTCCGCGAGGGACGCGCAAAGGGCGCGGCCAGTGGCCTTGCAGGCCGAGTCGGCAGCAACAGCGAGTTCCGGCTTTGCGAGCAGTGGACATCCTCTGCCAAGAGCGTGTTTCAGTTCGATGTGCAGGGTTCGGTCGCGACGTCCACCCACGCGGGACTTCCCTGGCTGCGGTGGCTGCGGCAGGCCTGCGGAAACCGGCTGTTCTGGTGGCCGTTCGACGGCTGGATTCCGCCAGGAGACGTCTCGGTGATCGCCGAGGTCTACCCGTCGCTGTCGCGGCGCCGCTATCCGCGGGCCGGGCGGACGGCCGACGAGCAGGACGCCTATGCCGTGGCCCGCTGGTTGCAGGACATGGACGCCCGCGATGCGCTCAGCCGGTTCTGGGATCCGCCCCTTACGGCGGAAGAGCGGGCCGTGGCGGGTTGCGAGGGCTGGATTTTGGGCGTGATGTGATCGAACGAGATCGACGCCGGGTTGTCATCCATATGCTGTTATCGTTGCAGCCCGCGCGAGCCGTCGGCTCGTTTCGTCCTCAACGTCTTCGGAGATCGCCCATGAAAACCTCTCTCATCGCCGGTTCGCTCCTCATCGCGGCCGTGACCTCGTCCTCCGCCTTTGCGCAGGAGAAGAAGACCGTCCTCACCATCGACACGGCTCGCAAGATGGCCGCTGCGTGCGTCGCCAAGGCCAAGGCCGAGGGCTGGCGCATGAATATCGCCATCCTCGATGACGGTGCCAACCTCAAGTACTTCGAGCGGATGGACGGCTCGTTTCTCGGCAGCGTGCAGATCGCGCAGCTGAAGGCCAACACGTCCGCCAGCTTTCCCTTTCCGACGAAGTTCCTCGGTGAGATCGCTCAGCGCATCCCCGGCATCGCCCACGTGCCCGGTCTCGTGACCTTCGAGGGCGGCATCCCCATCAAGACCG
>CAZEDA010000621.1:0-2255 GCA_964510915.1 uncultured Rhodocyclaceae bacterium
ACGTGCAGCGGCCGGCCGAGTTCGAGCATCACGTAGTTGGTGATGTCGACCAGCGCGGAGATGCTTCTCTGTCCGGCACGCTCGAGCCGGGACACCATCCAGTCCGGCGATTTCGCCGCGGCGTTCACGTTGCGGATGACGCGCCCCGTGAAACGACCGCATCCGGTCGGATCGCTGATGCGGACCGGATGACGGTCCGGGATGGACGCCACGACGGGCTTCACGTCGGGAGGACAAAGGGGGCTGCCGGTGAGCGCAGCGACTTCGCGTGCGATACCGAGGATGGACAGGCAGTCCGCCCGATTGGGCGTGAGCTTGATGGTGATGCGATGGTCGTCGAGGTCCAGCGCGCTGCGGATCCCCGCCCCCGCCGCGAGCGCGGGATCGAGCACGAGCAGACCGCTATGGTCGTCCGACAGACCCAGTTCCCGGGCTGAGCAGAGCATGCCCTCGCTGTCCACGCCGCGCATGGCCGTGCGCCGGATCTCGAGCACATTGCCATCGGGCCCCGGCAACCGCGCACCGACCAGCGCCACCGGCGCCTTCATGCCGATCGTGACGTTGGGCGCTCCGCATACGATGGACAGCATGCGACCTTCGCCGGCATCGACGCGGCAGACCTTCAGCCGGTCGGCATTCGGGTGCTTTTCCGCCGCAACCACCTGGCCCACGACGACGCCGGTAAACGGTGGTGCCACCGGCTCGCAGGCCTCGACCTCCAGGCCGGACATGGTGAGCAGGTGTGTGAGTTCGTCGATGGTCAGTCTGGGATCGACGAGGGCACGCAGCCAGCGTTCGGAGAACTCCATCGAGTCACCTCAGGAAAGCGCCGGGGGCGCATCGCTCGCCGCCGGTCGGCATCGGAAACTTGGCCGTCGCGGAAACCGCGGAGTACCAGGACAATCGCATCACCGTCTCCGCGTCAGGCGAACTGGCGGAGGAATCGGAGATCCCCCTCGTAGAACAGACGCAGGTCGGTGACGCCATAGCGCAGCATCGTGAGGCGCTCCAGCCCCGAGCCGAATGCGAAACCGATGTAGCGCTCCGGGTCGAGACCGAAATTGCGGATCACGGTCGGGTGCACCTGACCGGATCCGGAGATCTCGAGCCAGCGACCCTTCAGCGGTCCTTCGCCGAATGCCATGTCGATCTCGGCCGAAGGTTCGGTGAACGGAAAGAACGACGGGCGGAAGCGCACCTGCAGCGCGTCGGTCTCGAAGAACTGCCGCAGGAAATCGGTGTAGACGCCCTTCAGGTCCGCGAAGCTGATGTCCTCGCCGATCCACAGTCCTTCGACCTGATGAAACATGGGCGAGTGGGTCGCGTCGGAATCCACGCGGTACGTGCGGCCGGGCGCGATCACCTTGATCGGCGGCTGATGCATGCGCGCATAGCGCACCTGCATCGGGCTGGTGTGGGTGCGAAGCAGCAGACCGCCTTCCACGTAGAAGGTGTCGTGCATCGACCGCGCGGGGTGATTCTCGGGCTGATTGAGCGCCGTGAAGTTGTACCAGTCGGTCTCGATCTCCGGGCCGTCGGCCACGTCGAACCCGATGGACGCGAAGATCTCCTCCACGCGACGCCACGTGCGCATCACCGGATGGATGCTGCCGCGACCGCGACCGCGTCCCGGCAGCGTGACGTCCACGGATTCCTCCGTGAGACGTGCTTCCAGCGCTGCCTGTGCGAGGGCGTCGCGCCGGGCGACCAGCGCGGCCTCCACGGCATCCTTGAGAGCATTCAGCTTCTGACCGGCGAGCTTGCGCTCTTCCGGCGCAAGCCGTCCGAGCCCCTTGGAGGCTTCCGTCAGGACCCCGGCCTTGCCCAGAAAGCGCGCCTTGACCTGTTCGAGTTCGGCCGCATCGCCCGCCGCTGCGAACGCCTGTTCCGCGGCGGCCACCACGCCATCGAGATCTTCCATCAGTGCCCTGCCCGTGCTGCGCCCCTCGGGGAAGAAAAAAAAGGAGGCACGAGGGCCTCCTTTCGGTTTGTGCCTCTATCCGTTACCGGCCGAGGCTGGCCTTTGCCTGGCTGACCAGTGCCGCGAACGCCGCCTTGTCGAACACGGCGAGATCGGCGAGGACCTTGCGATCCACCTCGATTGCCGCCTTCTTCAGGCCGTTCATGAACACGCTGTAGGTCATGCCCAGTTCACGCGCACCGGCGTTGATACGGGCGATCCAGAGGCGACGGAAATCGCGCTTGCGGTTGCGGCGGTCGCGATAGGCATACTGCCCGGCGCGCATGACCGCTTC
>CAZEDA010000622.1:0-2253 GCA_964510915.1 uncultured Rhodocyclaceae bacterium
TTCTGCTGGCGGTGTACGGCTCGACGTTCCGCACGCAGGTCCCGCTCTATCTCTCGAACACACGTGCGATCGAGGCGATCGCGGCCCGCCTGCCGGCGGACCGCCCGTTCCGTTTCCTCGATCTCGGCTGCGGCACCGGCAGCGTCATCGCGCCGCTCAGCCGGACGTTCCATCGCGGCGAGTTCGTGGGCGTCGAACTCGCGTGGGTTCCGTATCTGATCGCGAAACTGCGCGCACGCGTCGGCGGAAACCGTCATCGCGCCGAGCGCACCGACCTGTTCGCGATGGATCTCTCGCAGTTCGATGTGGTGTACGCCTTCCTGTCGCCGGTGCCGATGCCGGAGCTGTGGCGAAAGGCGAGGGCGGAGATGCGTCCCGGCACCCTCTTCGTGAGCAATACCTTCGCCGTACCGGGCGTTCCGGCGGACGAGACCGTGCACGTCGGACCCGGCCAGCGCAGCCTTTACCTCTGGCGGATGTAGGTCCATGTCGGCCGACATCGTGCAGGTCGTCGAAGCGCTGGGAGGGCGGCCGATTCCGGTTCTCGCCGCCACGGCCGACGCGCTCGGCAGGCTTCGGCGGGAGATGGAGAGAATCAGTGCTCGCGACATCTCGCGAGTCGTCCTGCGCGATCCGCTCCTGACCCTCGAAGTGCTGCGTTACGCGCAGCAGCGTCGCGGCCCCCGGCAATCTGCCGACATCACGACGGTGGAGCACGCCGTGATGATGCACGGCATCGAAAGCTTCATGAAGCAGTTCTCCGCGGTGACCACGCTGGAGGACACTCTCGCCGCCGATCCGATGGCACTTCAGGGCGCGTTGCATGTGGTGAGCCGGTCGCAGCATGCTGCGGCGTTCGCACGATCCATCGCCGCGCAGCGCCACGACATCGAGTCCGATGAAGTGACGATCGGCGCACTGCTGCACGACCTCGCCGAACTGCTGCTGTGGTTCCACGCACCGCGCGACGAATTGCAGGTCCAGTGCCTTGTGAACGAAGCCGCGGGACTGCGCAGTGCCTCGGCACAGCGTCTGGTGTTCGGCTTCACGCATGGCGAACTGCAACTGGCCCTGGCCCAGGCGTGGCATCTGCCGGATCTGCTCGTTCGCCTGATGGACGACGATCACGCGGACCATCCGCGCGTCGTGAACGTCGCACTGGCCGCCGCACTGGCGCGTCACCTGAGCCATGGCTGGCACGACCCGGCGCTGCCGGATGACTACGCGCGCCTGCAGAAGATCCTGAATCTCACGCCGGACGGCGCCTACCGCCTGGTGCGGCAGGCCGGACTCAGTGCGTCGCGACAGTGGATGAGCACGGGCGTGCGACCCGTCGGTACCTGGCTGCCGATGGAGGAGGGGAGAGTACTCGCCGAGTACGCGACGCTTCCGTTCCCCAAGGCACCCGACCCGGCGATGTTCAAGTCGGCAATGGGAAGGGTGCAGGCCGCACTGCCGTCCGTCGACCCCGATGCGCTGATCGCCGGGACGCTGTTCGGTCTGCATTTCGGCCTCGGACTGCAGCGGGTGTGCTATCTGGACGTGGCGCCGGACGCGGCTTCGCTGCAGGTCCGCTTCTGCATCCGCGCGAATGCCGGCCTGGAACCGAGTCTGCGCGGACACCGCTTCCCGCTCTCCGGCACCGACCTTTTCTCGCGGCTGCTGCCGCGCATGCAGGGCGTATGGGCCGGCGGCGAGAACCGTCCGAAACTCACTGCGCTTCTGCTTCCGGAACATCGCGAAATGCTGGGCGAGGGCGACTTCCTCGTCATGTCGTTCCACCTGAACGAAAAGCCGGCGGGCCTGCTGGTGGCAGACCGCGGCAGCGCAGGCGGCCGGATCCCGGAGTCGTTGTACGCTCCGTTCAAGGCCGCCAGCATGGCGCTGGCCCATCGCCTGACGACCAGTTCCGCCCATGACTGACGACTTCGATCTGCCGGACGAGATCCGCCGCGCCGCCGCCCTCTACGTGAAGCGCGGCGACAGCATCGGGGGTCCCTTCGCACGCGGCCTTCTGGAGCGTCACCTCGAACTGGGACGGCTGTCCGGAACGGACCTCCTGGGCGTGGATCGCACGCATTGGTGGGCAGCCGAGGCGGTTCTGAGCCTCGAGGAGCCGCTTGCCGAACCGTCCCCGGCGAGTTCCGGTTCCGGGGCGGATCTCGACTGGACCGAAGAGCGCCGGCGCGCCCGCCGGCGTTGGATCGACGAGCGAAGCGGCACGGACCGTCGCGCACTGTCGGATGCCCCAGC
>CAZEDA010000623.1:0-2248 GCA_964510915.1 uncultured Rhodocyclaceae bacterium
GCGCTGCGCACCTACGGCATGCTCACCTATCACGACTACGAAGGCATCGCGCTGGATATGGACGAGCGCTCGCGGCTCGCCGCGGACCTGGGCCCCACGTCGAAGGCGATGATCCTCCGCAACCACGGTCTGCTGTCGCTGGGCTCATCGGTCGCAGAAGCCTTCGAACTCATGTACTACCTCGACACCGCCTGCCAGATCCAGGTGGATGCACAGGCGGGCGGCCAGGCGGAAGTGCTGCGCATCTCCGACGACGTTGCACAGAAGGGATTCCTGCAGTTCCAGGGGCCCGGCGGCGCGGAAGTGAACCGCGCGTGGGAGGCGCTCAAGCGGATGCTCGACCGCAAGGGGATTGCCTACGCGACGTAGCCCGTCGTTTCTGACTAGGGAAGGTCCGCACGGCTGCCGCAGACGGCACAGAGCGGATCGCGCGGAATGCGCACCTGGCGCCACTGCATCGTCAGCGCATCGAGAATCAGCAGTCGGCCGTCCAGCGACTGTCCCACCCGTCCCAGCACCTTGAGGGCCTCGGCTGCCTGGATGGAGCCGATGATGCCGACCACGGGCGCGAACACGCCCATCACCGCGCAGCGCATCTCCTCCAGTTCGGCCGTTTCCGGGAACAGGCACTGATAGCAGGGACCGCCTGCCGTGCGCCGGTCGAACACCGCGACCTGACCGTCGAATCGGATGCCCGCGCCGGAAACGAGCGGCTTTCCGTGAGCGACGCACGCCCGGTTGATGGCATGTCTCGTCGCAAAGTTGTCGCAGCAGTCGATCACGACATCGGCGCTGGCCACGAGGCTGTCCAGCCGGTCACCCGAAACCCGTTCCTGCACGGTGTCGATGCGGCATTCCGGGTTCACCTGGGCGAGCGTGCTTCGCGCGGACGCCACCTTCGGCTGGCCGATGGCGTCGTTCCTGTGGACGATCTGCCGCTGCAGATTGGTGAGGTCCACGACATCCGGATCGCACAGCGTGATCCGCCCGACGCCGGCGGCGGCGAGATACAGCGCTACCGGCGAACCCAGACCGCCCGCGCCGATCACGAGCGCGTGCGACTCGAGCCAGGTGCTCTGGGCATCGATGCCGATCTCATCGAGGAGGATGTGGCGGCTGTAGCGGAGGAGTTGGTCGTCGTTCACGGTGTGGGCTGGATGGGCTGCGTCGTCCCGTCAAAGAAAAAAGCCGCGCACGGCGTGCGCGGCTTTCGGAGGGGTGTGCTCCTGTGAGGCTTACTTGCCGCTGACGATGGACAGGGCCTTCAGCAGGTTCACGGCTTCGTTCAGCTGGTAGTCGGCCTTCGACACGACGTCCGGACCTTCGGGCTTGTCGTCCGCAGGCTTGGTCGTGCCCTTCGCCGGATCTTCGGCCGGAGCCGGGGCCGGCGTGGCGCCCTTGTTGTCCTGCGGGTTCGACAGGCGTCGGCCGAGATCGGCTTCGCGGACACGGATGCCGCCTTCGTCGTCCTTCTCCTTGATGATCGCTTCCTCGACGACGATGTCGGGCGTGATGCCCTTGGCCTGGATCGAGCGGCCCGCCGGCGTGAAGTAGCGCGCGGTGGTGAGCTTGATCGCCGTGCCGTTGCCGAGCGGGAGGATCGTCTGCACCGAGCCCTTGCCGAAGCTCTGCGTGCCCATGACGACGGCGCGCTTGTGATCCTGCAGGGCGCCGGCCACGATCTCGGAGGCCGATGCCGAACCGCCGTTGATCAGCACGACCATCGGCACCTTCTTCACTTCAGCCGGGAGCTTCTTGAGGTAATCCTCACGGGCGCCGCGCAGGTAGTACTCGGGCGTGGCGGTGAGCTTCATCTTCGCGTCTTCGGTCCGGCCCTCGGTGTAGGTCACCAGGGTGTTCTGCGGCAGGAATGCGGCGGAAACCGCGACAGCCGCGTTGAGCAGACCGCCCGGGTCATTGCGCAGATCGAGCACGACACCTTTCAGCGCGCTGCCGTTCTGCTTGTAGACCTGCTCGATGTGCTTGGCGAGGAGTTCACCCGTGTGTTCCTGGAACTGGGTGACGCGGAAGTAGCCGTAGCCCGGTTCGACCAGCTTGGCCTTCACCGACTGGATCTGGATGACCGCGCGGTTGAGCGTGATGACCCTCGGCTTGCTCTCGCCCTTGCGGACAATGGTGAGAGTGATCGGGGTGTTGGGCTTGCCACGCATGCGCTTGACCGCATCGTTGAGGCTCATGCCCTTCACGTTGGTCTCGTCGAGCTTGATGATCAGGTCGCCGGCCTTGA
>CAZEDA010000624.1:0-2245 GCA_964510915.1 uncultured Rhodocyclaceae bacterium
CGCGCTCGTGCGCAAGATGATCGAGGACTCCGCCGCCAAGTACGCCGCGGAGAAGGGCATCAAGCCCGAGTGCATGGGCGGCTGAGGCCGAGCCTTCGTCATGGGGCGCCTGCGGGCGCCCCGATTCTCCCCGACACCACGCCGCGACCGAGATCTTCCATGCTCGCCATCAACAACATCGAGGTCATCTACGACCACGTGATCCTCGTGCTCAAGGGCGTGTCCCTGGAAGTGCCGCAGGGTCGCATCGTGGCGCTGCTGGGCGGCAACGGCGCAGGCAAGACCACCACGCTCAAGGCCATCTCGAACCTGCTGCGGTCCGAGCGGGGCGAAGTCACCAAGGGTTCCATCGAATACAAGGGCGAGCGGATCGACCGCTCGAGTCCGTCCGAACTCGTGCGCCGGGGTGTGGTGCAGGTGATGGAAGGCCGCCACTGCTTCCAGCACCTCACGGTGGAGGAGAACCTGCTCACCGGCGCGTTCACCCGCTCGGCGTCGCGTGCGCAGATCGCGCAGGATCTCGAGAAGGTCTACGCGTACTTCCCGCGCCTGAAAGTGCGGCGCAAGAGCCAGTCCGGCTACACCTCCGGCGGCGAGCAGCAGATGACCGCCATCGGCCGCGCACTGATGGCACAGCCCAACATGATTCTCCTCGACGAGCCCTCCATGGGTCTCGCGCCGCAGGTGGTGGAAGAGATCTTCGAGATCGTGAAGGACCTCAACTCCAAGGAAGGCGTGAGCTTCCTGCTGGCCGAGCAGAACACCATGGTGGCGCTGCGCTACGCCAACTACGGCTACATCCTCGAGAACGGCCGCGTCGTGATGGAAGGCGACGCGGAGAACCTTCGCACCAACGAGGACGTGAAGGAGTTCTATCTGGGCCTCTCGTCCGCGGGACGCAAGAGCTTCCGCGACGCCAAGCACTACCGCCGGCGCAAGCGCTGGCTGGCCTGATCTTCTGCGGTCGCCGCGCGCGACCCTCTCTCACCGAGCACCCGCCATGACCAGCAAGTATCTCGACGACCTCGAAACCCGTCCGCCGGAAGTCCGGGAGCGAGCGCTGTTCAATCTGCTGCGCGACCAGATCGACAACGCGAAGAAGAACTCCCCCTACTTCGGCAAGGTGCTGGCCGATGTCCCGGCGCACGGCGTGCCCGATCGTGCGGCCCTCGCGAAGCTGCCGGTGACGCGCAAGTCGGACCTCATCGCGCTGCAGAAGGCGGAACCGCCCTTCGGCGGATTGCTCGCCGTGAACGTGTCTCGACTCGGGCGAGTGTTTGCATCGCCCGGGCCGATCTACGATCCGCAAGGGGACGAGAAGGACTACTGGGGTTTTGCCCGCGCCCTGTACGCCGCCGGTTTCCGCCAGGGCGAACTGGTCCACAACACCTTCTCCTATCACTTCACGCCCGCGGGATTCATGATGGATCTCGCCGCGCAGGCCATCGGCTGCCCGGTGTTTCCTGCGGGGGTCGGCCAGACCGAACTGCAGGTGCAGACCATCGCCGACTTGAAGCCGGTCTGCTATGCCGGCACGCCGTCCTTTCTCAAGATCCTCATCGAGAAGGCCGACGAGATGAAGCTGGACATCTCCAGCATTCGCAAGGCCGCCGTGAGTGGCGAAGCTTTCCTCGCGCCTGTGCGCAAGCTGCTGGCCGATCGAGGGATCGAGGGCTATCAGTCCTACGGCACGGCGGATCTCGGGCTCATCGCGTATGAGACGGAAGCGCGCGAGGGTCTGGTGGTGGACGAAGGCGTCATCGTCGAGATCGTCCGTCCGGGCACCGGCGACCCCGTGGCGCCCGGCGAAGTGGGCGAGGTCGTGGTGACCACGCTGACGTCCGATTACCCGCTCATCCGTTTCGCGACGGGCGACCTGTCAGCCGTGCTCGCCGGCGCCAGTCCGTGCGGACGCACCAGCATGCGGATCAAGGGCTGGATGGGCCGTGCCGACCAGACCACCAAGGTGAAGGGCATGTTCGTGCATCCGTCGCAGATCGCGGAGGTGGTGCGGCGTCACCCGGAAGTCTCGAAGGCTCGGCTGACCGTGACCCATGATGCGGACCGCAACGACGTGATGACCCTCGCCTGCGAGGTCGCAAACGCGCCGGGCGGCCTCGCCGAGGCAGTGGGTCAATCCATCCGCGACGTCTGCAAGCTGCGCGGAGAAGTCTCGCTCGTGGCGCCCGGTTCGCTGCCGAACGACGGCAAGGTGATCGAGGACGTGCGGAAGTACGACTGATCG
>CAZEDA010000625.1:0-2242 GCA_964510915.1 uncultured Rhodocyclaceae bacterium
CAACCTGTTCATCTCGGACGGCAGCCAGTTCACGACCAGCGCGGCGGAGAACCCGACGCTCACCATCGTGGCCCTGGCCATCCGTCAGGCCGAGTACATCAGGGCCGAGATGGGTCGCGGCAACCTCTGACCCCGCAGTGCAGAAAGGGCGCCTTCGGGCGCCCTTTTTCTTTCCCCGAACATCGGGGGCAGGTCTGGCATCGAAGCATCGTCGCCCCGGTTCACTCTCTCCGGGTGATGGCGAGCCGCGTCGACTCGATCGCCTGAAGGCCAGCGCTTTCGTCCACTCGCGATACCCTATGCTTCCAGCTTCCCTGCGGCCGGACCGGGCCGCGCATTCAAGGAATCGTCGATGGCGAAGAAAGTCCCCCGCGCAGACCCGTCGGCCGAAGCGTCGAGCGTGTCCCGCGCATTGGCCGTGGGAAGCGGGTCGACTCGACTGACGCCGGAGCAGAAGAAGTTCCAGAAGCTGATCGCGCGGATCGACGCCATCCGCAAGGAACTCGCGCAGTGGCACGCCTTCGTGCCGATCTACCAGCGCCGATGTGCAGAAGAGTGGGAGCCCCTCAGCGCCAAGCTGCGGCAGGAGCGCATTGCGCTGGTCCGCGTCCTGGACCGGGCGATGGACAGCGGCGAACTCACGCGCAAGCAGCAGGCGAAGGTTGAGGACATCCTCATGGGGCAGCTTTCCATGCTGCTCGAATCGGGGGACGAAGCCGAGCTGGTGCGCCTGCACGACAAGTACAGCGAGATGACCTTCGAGGAAGTGCAGGAAGCCGAGTCCACGCTGCTGCGCGCCATGGCCGTGGACGCGCTCGACCTCGACGAGGACGCCGAAGTGAATTCCCCCGAGGATCTCGAGGACCTCATCCGTGAGCGGATGGAGCGCGCGAGGGCGGAGGAGGCTCAGGCGGCGGGCCGGAAGAAGCGAGCGAACCCCGACGCCGCTGCCAGAGAAGCGCTTCAGGAGCAGGCCGAACGAGGCGCCAGCGCGGCTGTGCGCGCCGTGTACCGGAAACTCGCGAGCGAACTGCATCCGGACCGGGAACTCGACCCCGACGAACGTGTGCGCAAGACGGTGCTGATGCAGCGCGTGAACCAGGCCTACGAGGCCGGCGATCTGCTCGCCCTGCTCGAACTGCAACTGGAGATCGAGCAACTCGACGCCAGCGCACTGGCCAGCCTGACGCGCGGCCGGCTCGCGCAGTACAACCTCGTCCTGGCGGAGCAGGTGGAGCGGCTCGAGGAAGAGCTCATCGAGGTCACCTCGCCATTCGTGCGCATGCAGTCGGGCGGTGTGCCACGCAATCTCACCCCCGTCACGGTGTCACGGTCCCTGGACGCCGACCTGCGCGAGATGAAGGACATCCTTCGGGAGCTGAAGACTGACGTCGCGCGCTTCCGGGATGTGAACTACCTGAAGGCGAGCATCAAGTACTACCGGGTCGAGCGACCCGATGACGACGACCTCATGGAGTCCATGATGTTCGACGAACTGGTGAAGGGGAGGCGCTGAGGCGCTCGGGCAGAAACAGCGGTCGGGCGGCCATGCGCCACGAGCGCTGTCCACACTTTGCTACAACGACTCCACAAACCTCACCATCGCCGCCCGCTCTTCCCGACTCATCCCGGCGAACGCATCGCGCGACGCCTTCGCTTCACCGCCATGCCACAGGATGGCTTCGGTCACGTTGCGTGCACGGCCGTCGTGGAGAAGGTCCATGTGCTGGTTGACGGCAGGCAGAACACCGACGCCCCACAGCGGCGCGGTGCGCCATTCGCGCCCGTCCGCGAGGAAGTCGGGGCGCCCATCGGCGAGGTCGTCGCCCATGTCGTGCAGGAGAAGATCGGTATAGGGGCGGAAGGCGAGGTTCGCCGCCGCGCGAATGGCGTGCTTCGGTCCGGTACGCAGTTCGGGCACGTGACACACCGCGCACTTCGCTTGCGCAAAGAGCTTCTCGCCACGCTGCACGGCAGGGTCGGTGGGGTTGCGACGCGCCGGGACGGCCAGCGCCTGCAAGTAAAGCGTGATGTTCGAGAGACGGCTCGGGATGACTTCCGGCCGATAGGTGTTGCCGGTGCATCCGCCCTGACCGCCGCACTTGGATGCCGACGGCACTTCCAGGCACTGGGTCTGCGCCGGCGGGCAATTCTCTTCGGGGAACAGGTAGGTCGTCGCGCCGATGTCACCATGGAACGCCGCGGCGGTCTGCTGTCGCAGGTTGGGCTGGTTGGCCTTCCA
>CAZEDA010000626.1:0-2241 GCA_964510915.1 uncultured Rhodocyclaceae bacterium
ACGAGATTGGCGCGGTACACGAGGATGTCCGCGCTCTGCAGCAGGGGGTAGCCCAGGAAGCCGTAGGTGGACAGGTCCTTCTCGGCGAGCTTCTCCTGCTGGTCCTTGTAGGTCGGCACGCGTTCGAGCCAGCCCAGCGGCGTGATCATCGACAGCAGCAGATGCAGCTCGGCGTGCTCGGGCAGCTGCGACTGGATGAACAGCGTCGCCCGGGCCGGATCCACGCCGGCGGCGAGCCAGTCGACCACCATGTCCCAGACGTTCTGCTCGATGACTTCCGGGGCGTCGTAGTGGGTGGTGAGCGCGTGCCAGTCGGCCACGAAGAAGAAGCATTCGTACTCGTGCTGCAGCTTCACCCAGTTCTTGAGGACGCCGTGGTAGTGGCCGAGGTGCAGCGAGCCGGTCGGCCGCATGCCGGAGAGAACGCGATCAGCGAACATGAAAGGATTCCGTGGGGAAAGTGGAGAGGATAGCGCCGCGCGGCGATTTCATGGCTGGGCCGCCTCCGCGGAAAGACCGAATACGGCCGGATCGCCCCGGCCCGCCCGCACCAGGACCGGCACGTCGCCGGTGAGGTCCACGACCGTCGTGGGCTCGACCCCGCAGGACCCGGAGTCGATCACCAGATCGACCTGACGCTCCAGATGATCCCGGATCTCCTGGGCGTCGTTGAGCGGCAGGGGCTCGTCCGGCAGCGACATGGTGGCGGACAGCAGGGGCTCCCCGAGGGCTTCGAGGAGAGCCTGCGCCACGGGGTGGTCCGGCACGCGAAGGCCGATGGTCGAGCGCTTGGGATGCTGCAGACGGCGGGGCACCTCGCGCGTGGCCTTGAGCAGCACGGTGTAGCTGCCCGGCGTGGCGGCCTTCAGAAGGCGGTACTGCTGGTTGTCCACCACAGCGTACTGCCCGATCTGGCTCAGATCCCGGCAGACGAGGGTGAGATGGTGGTCCTCGCCGAACTTGCGGATCGCACGGATGCGCTCGATCGCATTCTTGTCGCCCAGATGGCAGCCCAGCGCGTAGCAGGAGTCCGTGGGATAGACGATGACAGACCCGCTGCGGATCATGTCCGCGGCTCGGTCGATCAGTCGCTTCTGGGGGTTGACCGGGTGAATGGCGAACAGCTGCGCCATGGTGGGGCATTCAGTCGGTAGAGGTCTCGGACTCGTGTCCTCAGGGGTCGCGATGCTCGCCGATTGCGCGACCACACGAGCCCGGACATCGAGGCAATGGGAGGCGGATCATAGCAAATCGCTTCTGCGGCAAGCCGTTTCGAGGAGCGCCAGGCGCTCCGTGCGCGATCGGGGAGACTCCCCCGGGTCCTGCTTCGAACGGAGACTGCACGCCGGAGGGCACCTGTGAAAGAATAGGCCCGCGCCGAACAGAGCCATGCCCAGGGACCGTCTCGCACGCGGCCCCCGGAGCGCGGGCATGCCCCGGAGACTTCGCCTCGGGAAATGCCTCCGGGAAAGGAAGCCCCGGCAGTCCGCTCTCTTCGCAAACACAACACAGCATGTCGGGGTGACCCGGCCCCCCGGGGACCGGCTTGCCATCGCACCGAAGGGGAGGATATGGCGGGACTGGTACGCGCTCCGCGGGATCTGCTCGCGGGAATGTTCTTCGTCGTCGTCGGCGTGGCGACACTCGTCATCGGGGCGGACTACCGCCTCGGCAGCCTCCTCAGCATGGGGCCGGGGTACTTCCCCCGCATCATCGCCATCCTGCTGATCGCCCTCGGCGCCGTGATCGTCCTGGCAAGCCTTCGCCTCCAGGGCCCGCCGCTGGAACGCTGGCGCCTGGGCCCGATGGTCCTGGTGCTGGGTTCCATCGTGGTGTTCGGCTGGCTGCTGGAGCGCTTCGGACTCATGGCAGCGGTCGCGGCAATGGTCGTGGTGTCCGCCTACGCGGAAAAGGGACGCAGCCACGTCGAGACGGTCGTGCTCGCCGTCGCCCTCACCGCGCTGGCCTGGCTCATTTTCGTGAAGGGGCTCGGCATGCCGATCATGGTCTGGCCCGAAGGCATGGGCGCCTGATGGATCTCCTCTCCAATCTCGCCCTCGGGTTCCAGGTCGCGCTCACGCTCGACAACCTCCTCTACTGCTTCGGCGGGGTGGTCCTGGGTACCCTCATCGGCGTGCTGCCGGGCATCGGCCCGGTCGCCACCATCTCGATGCTGCTGCCGTTCACCTTCCACCTGCCGCCGACGTCCGCGCTGATCATGCTCGCGGGCATCTACTACGG
>CAZEDA010000627.1:0-2240 GCA_964510915.1 uncultured Rhodocyclaceae bacterium
CCCGAGGCCATGCGTCCCACCACCGAGGAAGAGGGCTTCGCGGTCCAGCAGGCCATCGCCGCGCGCTCCGGCTCGCGCCGCTTCGGCTGGAAGATCGCCGCGACGAGTCTCGCCGGCCAGAAGCACATCGGCGTGTCGGGTCCGCTGGTCGGGTCCATTCTGGAATCCCGCGTGATCCCGAGCGGCTCGCCGGTGCCTCTCGCCGGGATGATCATGGGCGTCGCCGAGGCCGAGTTCGCGTTCCGTTTCGGTCGCGCGCTGCTGCCGCGCGCCAAACCGTACTCGGTGCCGGAAGTGCTGGACGCGGTCGCGTCGCTCCACCCGGCCATCGAGATCCCGGATTCGCGCTACGCCGACTTCGTCACCGCGGGCGCACCGCAGCTCGTGGCGGACAATGCGTGCGCATGCTGGTTCACCCTGGGCCCGGCCACGGCGATCGACTGGCGCAAGCTCGACCTCTCGACCCATGCCGTGACGGCAACCATCGGCGGCAAGGTCGCCGGCACCGGCACCGGCGCCAACGTGCTCGGCGACCCCCGTGTGGCGCTAGCGTGGCTCGTGAACCGCCTGTCCGGACTGGGCGTCGCGGTCTGCGAGAACGAAGTGGTCACCACCGGGACTTGCGTCGTGCCGGTCGACATCAAGCCCGGCGACTCGCTGGTCGTCGACTTCGGGGTGATCGGCACCCACGAAGCGCGCTTTATCGCCTGACGACCCGGACACTGCCACCGACCGCCATGGAACTCGCCAGAATGCTCCGGCGCCCGATCCACTACCCGCGGTCCTTCCTCAAGCTCATCATTGCGGGCTTCGTGCTGGTTGCGCTGCCCCTGATCTTCGCGATCGTGAACAACGCGGTCGCGATCCATGACATCACCAAGCGCAGCCAGCAGACCGTGCATCAGGCAATGCGCGCCACCGAGGCCTCGCGCCTGCTGATCGAACAGATCACTGCCATGGAGCGCAGCGTGCGCCAGACGAGCGCGCTCGGCGACCCGAGTCTGCTCGAAGGCTATTCGCACGCACGCACGAAGTTCATCGACAGCACGCGGCGGATGCTCACCCTGCGGCTGGACTCCGAACAGTACCGCCAGCTCACGCTGCTGCGGGAGAAGGAGGCCCGGCTCGCGGTCAGCATCGACAGCACCGGCTCCGACGCCGATGCGCTGGCGGGTCTGCTGCCCCAGTTCAACGAACTCGACATCATGGCGGAAACCCTGTCCCGCCTGGGGGCCAAGATCGTCGAGGACCAGGTGGGTCAGCTCCAGGCCATGGCCGAGGGCGTGCAGCGCACGGTGTACTGGCAGTTGTCCGCCCTCGTCCCGATCGCGCTGGCCGTGCTGGTGGCCGCGATCATCCTGATCTCCCGCCCGATCGCGCAGATCGACGGCGCGATACGCAAGCTCGGCAACGGGGACTTCAGCACGCCGGTCCGCGTGACCGGCCCGCAGGATCTGCAGCGGCTCGGCCGCCAGCTCGACTGGATGCGCCTCAAGCTGATCGACCTCGAGGATCAGAAGAAGCTGTTTCTCCATCATGTCTCCCATGAGCTGAAGACCCCGCTCGCCGCCATCAAGGAGGGCTCCGACCTCCTCGATGAACAGCTCGTGGGTCCCCTGACCGGCGCGCAGCGTGAAGTGACGTCGATCCTCAAGCACAACACCCAGCGCCTGCAGGAACTCATCGAACGGCTGCTGAGCTATCACCAGACCCAGTTCAGCCGGTCGGACCTCAACCTGTCCGACGTCCCTCTGCCGGAACTGATCGCCTCCGTCGGCAGACAGCACCGTCTGAGCATGGCCTCGAAGGGCGTTCGGTTCGTGGTGGCCTGCCCCGAGGTCTCGGTCGAGGCCGACCGCGAGAAACTGACCGCCATCGTCGGCAATCTCGTCTCGAATGCCGTCAAGTACGCGCCGCGAAACGGGCGTGTCAGCGTCAGCGTGCAGGCCGCCGCGGAGACCGTGAGCCTGGAGGTGACCGACGACGGGCCCGGCATCAAGCCGGAGGAGCGCGACCTCGTGTTCGAGCCGTTCTATCACGGGTCCACGCCGCACGACGGCGCGATGAAGGGCACCGGCCTCGGCCTGACGATCGTGAAGGAGTTCGTGGCGGCGCACCGGGGACGGATCGCCCTGGAGAGCCGCGACCAGGGGACCTGCCTTCGCGTGGATATTCCTCGCCGCCAGCCCCACCATCCGAAGGACAGGGAAGCCGCATGAGGACTCCGGCGAGGGGCCCCG
>CAZEDA010000628.1:0-2230 GCA_964510915.1 uncultured Rhodocyclaceae bacterium
ATCTGCGCCTGGGCGTCGCTGCAGCCGTCGGCCAGGGCTTCCCAGCGCTTCACCTCGATGCGCTCCGCGTCGTCGGTGGGCGTGAAGCGGTTCTTCGGGGGAAAGGTCTCCAGGTACTCGACGATCACGCGGGAGTCGAACAGCGTCCGACCCGCGTCGGTGACCAGCACGGGAATCTTCCCCAGCGGGTTGAACTCGGGTACCCGGGTGTCGGGCACCATGGGCAGTGCCTCCATCCATTCGTAGGGCAGCGACTTCTCGATGAGGAGGATGCGCGCCTTGCGGGCGAACGGGCTGTTGGGAGATCCGACGAGTTTCATGGCGAGGCCGCGTTGAAGGTGGAGGGAGCGGCGGATCGTACGCGCACGTCGCCCCTCGTGCATCGTCGCTGGCGCAGACTTGGACACATTCCTGCCCGCGCCTTCCTGCTCAAGGCATGACGCCGCGGACGTCCGTCCCCGGCTGGACCGGTGACGGGCGCCCTGATCAGACCCGCACGGCCCGCCGTTGCCGGGATCTCGCGGCCCTCGTCAGGGCGAGCAGTCCGAGCCCGAACAGAGCGTAGGTCGAAGGCTCCGGGACCGGCGCTGCAGGCAGCGTGAGGCCTTCCATCGAGAATTGCGGGGGCGTGTCCTCCAGCGAGAACGGATCCTTGACCTCGACGACGGCGGCGGTCGCGTAGTTGCTTTCGATGCGCAGGTTCGTGTTCGAGTAGTACGCGATGGCAAACCGCTCGCCGGGCTGCAGCAGACCAAAGTCGAGGGTGCCGAAGAATGCGTCGCGCTTCACTTCGGCGATGTTCCTCATCTCGAACCATTCATCGACGGCAGTCCGCGTCGGGGTGCCGATCCCCTGTGTGTCCACGACGCTGGAAGCGAAGGTGTACCCGTTGAGGAAGCCGATGTTGTCGCGGAACCCCCAGACGGCGTCCTGCTCGTCGGGGATGGCTCCCGAGGCGGGATTCATGGCGGTGGCGATGTAGGCCTCCGCGTCCAGGTCGACATCCCGCGCGCCGTAATGTGCATCGACCCGGGCCCGGCTGCCCAGGAAACTGAAGTTGAGCACCATGGGCGTGTCCGGCGTGTTCGTTTCAAGGAGCATGTAGAACAGCGTCCCGGACCACATTTCGGAGGAAGTAGGGGTCCACCCGTGGTTGGCGATCGCCTGGGAGTGGAACCACCCGGTCTTGGTCTGGGTGGCGGCGGCATTGCCGATGACCGTCTGCTCCAGCGCATTGGGCCCCGTCGTGGCGTCCACCTGCGCGGTCAGGGCCCAGGGCACGCCAAGGGGCACGTCGCTCGTCTTGAGGACTTCCACCGTCTGGCCGCTTTGCGGTGCCCGGGCGAGTGCCCGCACTTCGAAATCCACGATCTGCAGTTCGGCGCGGGCGCTTCCGGCCGCGGTCGCGGCGAGGAGGGCCACGGCCCCCAGCAATGGACGGTTCATGAGGCGATCTCCCTGGATGTCATTGTCTTTCGCAAACCTCACGACCTGTGAGGTTGGGCGAAGACTATCCGCGGGCAGACGCCTTGATTATCTGAAGGGATGCATACATCGGAGGTCGGTAGCCGGGGGCCCGCACAGGGCAGACCCCCACAGACCGGTCGGTCGGATTCTCAGAAGCCGGTCGCCGCCAGCCAGCCACCCACCTTGCCGTCCCAGATCTCGCGGACGAGGACGATGGGGGCGATGCACTGCGCGGGCATCTTGAGCTTGGTCTCGATGTCGGCGTTGCCGTTCTTGCTGAGCGGGAAGCGCTCGCTCTCGGCCACGACGGATGCCTTCGAACCGCCACAGACGAGGCTCACCACCACCTGGGTGACGCCGTCCGCCGTGCCGTTGAACTCGCCGGTCGTCGGGTCGTCGAGCACGAGCCCCTTCACTTCCACCTCGATCTCGCCGTCGCGGTCGAGTTCCACTTCGCCGGAGCGGATCTTCCAGATCTTGCCGCAGGAGCCGACGCCGCCGATGCTGGTGCCGTCCGACGGACATGCGCGGAGCTTGCCTTCCAGCAGGTTGTCATCGGCGCTGGCGGTGCCGTTCATCGAGAGGCCGGCCGCCAGGATGGCGGCTGCGGCGATGGCCTTCAAGGGAAACTGGTTCATTCTGCGTTCTCCTTCGTCTCGGGTTTTGAGTAGAGATCGGCGCGGCGTATCCGCGAACCGGCAGAAAGCTTGAACCGAAGGGTGGGGGTGGGCAATCGCCAGTTTTGCTACGCCGAAAGGGGGGG
>CAZEDA010000629.1:0-2223 GCA_964510915.1 uncultured Rhodocyclaceae bacterium
TGAGTCCGGACCCGGACTTCTACTACGAAAGCCGGGTGCACAAGCGCGCCTACGCGTACCTCGAATACGGTCTCTACCAGGGCGAAGGCTTCATCGTCATCACTGGCGAAGTGGGCGCAGGAAAGACCACGGTCGTCCGCAATCTGCTGGCGCATCTCGACCAGACCAAGGTCGTTGCCGCGCACCTGGTCAGCACGATGCTGGATGCCGACGATCTTGTCCGTTCGGTGTGCGCAGCCTTCGGCCTTTCCACCAAGGGCATGGACAAGGGTTCCCTGCTGGCCGACCTGGAAAGCTTCCTGAAGGGTGTCGCGCTCAAGGGCAAGCGCGCGCTCCTGATCGTCGACGAAGCGCAGAACCTCACGCCGCGTGCCATCGAGGAGCTGCGGATGCTTTCCAACTTCCAGGTGGGCGAACGGGCCTTGCTGCAGAGCTTCCTCGTGGGGCAGCCGGAGCTTCGCCGGATCATGCAGCACAACAGCATGCAGCAGTTGCGACAGCGGATCATCGCGTCCTATCACCTCGGGCCTCTGGACCGTGAAGAAACCATCCGCTACATCGAGCACCGGCTGAAGCACGTCGGCTGGAACGGCGATCCGAAGATCGAGACCGATGCGTACGACGCCGTCTTCGCGTTCACTTCCGGCATTCCCCGCCGCATCAATCTCGTTTGCAACCGGCTGATGCTGTCAGCGTTTCTGCGCGACTCGCACGTGCTGGCTGCCAACGATGTGGAAGTCGTGGCTCAGGAACTGAAGGACGAGCTCGGAACCGTGCTGCCGCCGGGAGAAGTGGGCGCCGTGCGTGGCGCGGACATCGACTTCGTCGTGGATGACAGCGGACAGCCTATCCAGGGCGGCGAGAGTCTCGCCGGCATCGAGCGAAACCTGCGCGATGACGCCGCCGATCCTTCGCTTCAGGGCCGTGTCGTGCGACTCGAACATGCCGTCACCTCTCTCGTGCGGATGCTGCGGCGAATGCATCACGCGATGGAGCCCACGCAGACCCAGGACAGCGGGGCCCGTCAGCACCAGCAGTAGGCGCGGCACGATGCCGCGTCGCGGCGCCGGTCGAAGTCACGAAATCCCGCGCACAAGGAATTGAAGATGGTTTCTGCCTCTCCCCTGAAAAATGCTCTGTCCATCGACGTCGAAGACTACTTCCAGGTCTCTGCGATGGCACCCTATATCTCGCGGGATCAGTGGGATTCGATCCCCTGCCGCGTCGAACGAAACCTCGACGTGATCCTCGGCCTGCTTGCCGAGAGCGGCAACAAGGCCACGTTCTTCACGCTCGGTTGGATCGCCGAGCGTCACCCGGCGATCGTGCGGAGGATCGCCGAAGAAGGGCATGAGCTTGCGAGTCACGGCTACGGCCATCTGCGTGCGACGGATCAGTCCCCAGAGACCTTTCTCGAGGATATCCGCAGCGCGAAGCACATCCTGGAGGACCTTTGCGGTCGCCCGGTCGTCGGCTATCGCGCACCGAGCTTCTCCGTCGGCAAGACGAACCCCTGGGCATTCGACTGCATTCTCGAGGCAGGCTATCTGTACAGCTCCAGTGTCTATCCGGTGAAGCACGACCACTACGGCATGCCCGATGCACCGCGGTTTCCCTACGAGTCCCGGCCCGGGCTCACCGAGATCCCGGTCACGACGTCCCGTGTGTTCAACTCGAACCTTCCTGCCGGCGGCGGTGGCTACTTCCGGCTGCTGCCCTACGCGATGTCTCGCTGGCTGATTTCGCGGGTGAACCGTGTGGACCGGCGTCCGGCGATCTTCTATTTCCACCCGTGGGAAGTGGATCCGGATCAGCCGCGGGTCGCCGAGGCGGATGCGAAATCCCGCTTCCGCCACTACATCAACCTGCACAAGACCGTGCCCCGGCTGCGCCGACTGCTGTCGGATTTCCGCTGGGACAGTGTCGATCGCGTCTTTCTGGCCGGAACATGAAGCACCATCAAGCGGAATTCGGGAGCGCCCAAGCCTTGTCGGACTCTGTGGTCGTGCGGGAGTACCGCGATACCGACCGTGCCGCGTGGGATGCCTTCGTCCTGGCGCGTCCGGGCGGGACGTTCTTTCACCTCATCGGGTGGCGCGAGATCATCGAACGGGTGTTCCGCCATCGGACCCGCTACCTCGTTGCCGAATCCGGTGGCGCGATCGTCGGTGTGCTTCCGCTGGCCCAGGTGAAGACCATGCTGTTCGGGCATGCCGTCGTGTC
>CAZEDA010000630.1:0-2214 GCA_964510915.1 uncultured Rhodocyclaceae bacterium
GACTCTGCGGCGACTGTCTTCCCGGGGCGACGGTCGTCCGTTGCCCTCCTTGCATCCCGCCCGCCGATTCGCCATAGTCCGCGGCTTCCCTTTTCCCGCTCCCGGACTCACGGATTCATGCTCCCGCCGATCGCTCATCGCATTGCCACCGAACTCGCCGTCAATCCGCGCCAGGTGGAGGCCGCCGTCGCCCTGCTCGACGAAGGCGCCACGGTTCCGTTCATCGCGCGCTACCGCAAGGAAGTCACCGGCGGGCTCGACGACACCCAGCTTCGGACGCTCGAGGAGCGGCTCGGTTATCTGCGCGAACTGGAGGAGCGGCGCACGGCCATCGTGGCGAGCATCGAGGAGCAGGGCAAGCTCACGCCGGAACTGAAAGCCCAGATCGAGAGCGCCGAGACCAAGCAGCGTCTCGAAGACCTGTATCTGCCCTACAAGCCCAAGCGCCGCACCAAGGCGCAGATCGCCCGCGAAGCCGGCCTCGAGCCCCTGGCGCTCGGCCTGCTGGAAGACCCGACGCAGGTGCCCGACGTCGAAGCCGCGAAGTTCCTCCGCGAACCGTTCACGACCGCCGACGGTGACAACCCCGGCGTGCCGGACGTCAAGGCGGCCCTCGAGGGCGCCCGTCAGATTCTCATGGAGCGATTTGCGGAACAGGCGGATCTGCTGGCGCGCCTGCGGCAGCACATGCAGGACAACGGCGTACTGGTCTCCGTGATGGCCGAAGGCAAGGCGGAGGAGGGCGCGAAGTTCCGCGACTACTTCGAGTACTCGGAGCCGCTGCGCGACATCCCGTCCCACCGCGCGCTCGCGCTGTTCCGCGGCCGCAACGAGGACATCCTCCGCCTGCAGTTGAAGCTCCCCGAGGAGATCGCGGAAGAGGTGAAGCCCGGCAGCTTCGGCCGCTGCGAGGGCATGATCGCCGTGCATGTCGGCGTGCGGGATCAGGGGCGCCCTGCAGACCCGTGGCTGTGCGAGTCGGTGCGCTGGACCTGGCGCGTGAAGGTGGCCTGGCAGATCGAGAGCGACCTGCTGTCCGAGCTGCGTGCCCGCGCGGAGGAGGAAGCGATCCGCGTGTTCGCAGCCAATCTGCACGATCTCCTGCTCGCCGCGCCCGCCGGGCAGAAGGCGACGATGGGGCTGGACCCGGGCCTTCGCACCGGCGTGAAGGTGGCCGTGGTCGACGGCACGGGCAAGGTCGTGGAAACCGCGACCATCTATCCGCACGCGCCACGCAACGATTGGGACGGCTCGATCGCCGCTCTCGCGAAGATCTGCGCACGACATGGTGTGGCGCTCGTTTCCATCGGCAACGGCACGGCGTCGCGCGAGACCGACAAGCTCACCGCCGAACTGATGCAGAAGCATCCCGAACTCAAGCTCACGAAGGTGGTGGTGTCCGAAGCGGGCGCGTCGGTGTACTCGGCTTCGGAACTCGCGGCGCGCGAGTTTCCCGATCTCGACGTGAGCCTGCGCGGCGCGGTGTCCATCGCGCGGCGTCTGCAGGACCCGCTCGCGGAACTCGTGAAGATCGACCCGAAGTCCATCGGCGTGGGTCAGTACCAGCACGACGTCAGCCAGACCAAGCTCGCGAAGTCCCTCGACGCCGTGGTGGAGGACTGCGTGAACGCGGTCGGTGTCGACGTCAACACGGCGTCGATCCCGCTGCTCGCACGAATCTCCGGCCTCACGGCTTCGCTCGCCGAGAACATCGTCCGCCATCGCGATCAGAACGGGCCGTTCCCCTCGCGCGATGCGCTGAAGCAGGTGCCGCGACTGGGGCCCAAGACGTACGAACAGGCCGCTGGCTTCCTGCGCATCGTGGGCGGGGAGAATCCGCTCGACGCCTCGGCGGTGCACCCCGAAGCCTATCCGGTGGTCGAGAAGATTCTCGGCGACGTGAAGCGATCGGTGCGTGACATCATGGGCCGCAGCGACGTCGTCCGTGCGCTGGACCCGCGCAAGTACACCGACGAGCGCTTCGGGCTGCCCACCGTGCAGGACATCCTGCGCGAACTGGAGAAGCCCGGTCGCGATCCGCGTCCCGAGTTCAAGACGGCCACCTTCAAGGAGGGCGTCGACGACCTCCGCGATCTCCAGCCCGGCATGGTGCTGGAGGGCGTGATCACCAACGTGACGAACTTCGGGGCCTTCGTCGACATCGGCGTGCATCAGGACGGTCTCGTGCACGTGTCGATGATGGCGCGCAAGTTC
>CAZEDA010000631.1:0-2209 GCA_964510915.1 uncultured Rhodocyclaceae bacterium
AGTTGCGCCTGGATCTGGCCATGCAGCATGTGGCCCCCGACCATCTCGTAGGAGACGAGCCCGGAGAACGTCTCCCCGACGTGGAAGGCGCCCACGCCCTGTTCGACCATCGCCTGGCGCCGTTCCCGGAACTCGGATTCGCCGGACAGGATGGTCACCGTGCTGGCGCCCGAGCCGGGCGGGATGGGAACGGCTTCGGAGCCCCGGAAATCGATGCGGCTGATTTCTCGGGTGGCGAGCACCGTCGTGGACAGCCCGCTGCCGATGATGAAGGTGGGGTTCGCGAAGGCCCGGGCCGGGATGAAGGTGGCCAGCGTGGCGGCCGCTTCGGTGTCGGACTGGACGAATCGGCGGACGTTGCCGTTGGCGAGGTAGACGATCAGATCCATGGTCTGCGGGTCAGTGGCGCGGGTCGTTTTCAGGGGCGGTGAGCCGCCCGACGGGCCGGCTGCAACACCCCGGATCCGCCAGGCCATGCCAAATCGTGCCCGGAAGGTGGAGCGAGGGCAAGGGCGGAACCCCTTGTTGGGAAAAAAAATAGTGCCCCGGGCTCGGCGAGTCCGTGCCGCCGGGCGGGGGTGATCGCCGGGGTCAAGCCGGCCTCCCGGCGACCGTAAATGAAGTCATCCAGGCAGCGGTCCGGGTCCGGGGAGAGTGCCGTCCATCGGCGCGCCCACGGATCGGACCCGCCCGAACCCCACGACTCATACATCCAGGAAAGCCCGTGGCGTCACTCCAACAGGAATCCCCCCGAAACGATGCGGCGCCGCCTGCCGCAGCCCTTCTTCTCGAGGACGAGGAGCAGGAGATGCTGTCGCGGCTGTTCCGGAACTGGCCGCGGTTCGTCCAGATGGAGCACCTGATCACGCCCATCTCGCCGCTGGCCCTGCGGCTGATCGCGTTCAACCCGGATGCCCAGCAGGCCAGCACGGAAATCGTCCAGATCGTGGAGAGCGACCCCGTTCTGACTGCCCGGGTCCTGGGGCTGGCGAACGCGGCCGCCTTCGGCAACGCCGGCAAGCTCGTGTTCGACGTGAAGACGGCGGTCCTGCGCCTGGGCATGAACACCACCACCCGGGTCGCTCTCGCCCAGCTGGCAGCGGTGTGGATGCGCAAGTCGACCCGGATGCCGGACCGTGCGGTGCTGAGGACGCTCTGGTTCGAGTACCTCCTGACGGCGTTCTGCGCCCATGAGATCGCCTGGGTGCTCGGCGACTCGTCGGTGAGTCCCAATGTGGCCTATGCGGGCGGGCTCCTGCACGACATCGGCACCCTGGCGCTCTGCGGCGCCGCCCCGGAACTCATGACGCGCTTCATCCGGACGGGGTACTGCGTGGGCATGCCGCTGCACGACGAGTTCGTCGACGCACACACAAAGCTGGGGGAGAACCTGCTCACCCGGTGCGGTGCGCCCGCCACCCTGTCGGAGATCGCGTCCCGCCACCACGCCGGGTTCTCCCATGACGAGTCCGCCACGTCCATCGTGGTGTTCCTGGCCGATCACCTGCACCGGGGGGTGCTGGACCGCGTGCCGGGACAGTTCTCCATCCCCGACGAACACCCCCTCGGGTGTTTCGGCGAGCCGACCGAGATCGTGGACGAGACCGTCGAGGCCCTCGGGCTCGTGGTGAGTCTCGACCAGATCATGGAAAACGTCGCCGGGGAGAGCGCTCGCATCGAGGCGCTCGCAGGCGACTTCGCCTGACCGGGCGTCCGCCCGCCCGTCACCGGCGCAGCCGCCCCCTTCGCGGGGGGCGTTTCGCTCTATACTCCCGCGTCATTCATTTTCGCCGGATGCGGGGCATGCCATGAAGAAGATCGAAGCGGTCATCAAGCCTTTCAAGCTCGACGAAGTGCGGGAGGCTCTGTCCGAGATCGGCGTGACCGGCCTCACCGTCACCGAGGTGAAGGGGTTCGGCCGGCAGAAAGGCCACACGGAGCTCTACCGCGGTTCGGAGTACGTGGTCGACTTCCTTCCCAAGGTGAAGCTCGAGGTCGTGGTCACCGACGCGCTGGTCGACGCAGCCGTGGACGCCATCGTCAAGTCCGCCCGCACGGGCAAGATCGGCGACGGCAAGATCTTCGTGGTCCCGGTGGAGCAGGTCGTGCGAATCCGCACGGGCGAGACGGACGAGGCAGCAGTCTGACCGGAGGTTCGCTCGTCATGGATCGCGTTTCCCCCTTCGCGCAGCTGCGCGAGATCGGGCAG
>CAZEDA010000632.1:0-2208 GCA_964510915.1 uncultured Rhodocyclaceae bacterium
CCCCGCACCAACCGCCTCGCCTGCGAGGAAGTCTTCGGGCCCGTGCTGGCCGCCTTCCCCTTCGAGGACGAAGCCGACGCGATCGCGCTCGCCAACAGCACGCCCTACGGCCTGCTGGCCGCGGTGTGGACCGAGAACGGCGGACGCCAGCAGCGCGTCGCCAAGGCCGTGAGCGCCGGTCAGGTGTTCGTCAACGGTTACGGCGCAGGCGGTGGCGTGGAGTTGCCCTTCGGCGGCACGAAGCGCAGCGGTCACGGCCGCGAGAAGGGCTTCATCGCGCTGGAAGAGATGAGCCAGACCAAGACGGTCGTCCAGTACCACGGTTGATATCGCAGGACATCGGGAGAGCAGCATGGGACAGTTGGAGAACAAGGTCGCGATCGTCACCGGCGCGGCCAGCGGATTCGGTGAAGGGATCGCCAAGGCCTACGTGGCGGAAGGCGCGAAGGTCGTCATCGCCGACATGAATCTCGAAGGCGCGCAGCGCGTCGCGACCGCCCTCGGCGCGAATGCCCTCGCCGTGAAGTGCGACGTCACCAAGCGCGCCGACATCGACGCCATGGTCGCCGCCACCGTGAAGCAGTTCGGCACGATCGACATCGTCGTCAACAACGCCGGCACCACCTACCGCAACCAGCCGATGCTGGACGTGGACGAAGCCACGTTCGACCGCATGTTCGACGTCAACGTGAAGTCGATCTACCTCATGACGCACGCCGTCGTGCCGATCATGCGTGCGAAGAAGTCCGGCGTGATCCTCAACGTCGGCTCCACCGCCGGCCTCCGCCCCCGCCCCGGCCTCACCTGGTACAACGCGTCCAAGGGTGCGGTGAACCTCATGTCCAAGTCCATGGCGCTCGAAGTGGGCGGCGACGGCATCCGCGTGAACGCGCTGTGCCCCGTGATGGGCGCCACCGGTCTGCTGGAAGCCTTCATGGGCATGCCCGACACGCCGGAAAACCGCGCACGCTTCATCTCGACGATTCCGCTCGGCCGCCTGTGCGAGCCCGCGGATATCGCCGGCGCTGCGGTGTACCTCGCGAGCGATGCCGCGAAGTTCATCACGGGCGTGGAGTTCCCCATCGACGGCGGTCGGACGGTCTGAGTCTCCGCCCCAGCGACACCGCCGTGATCGATCTCGCGCACCTCCGGAAGTGGGTGGGTAGCACCGAACAGGCGGAGGACGTCCTCACCGCCTGGAAGACCGGTGCATTCGCGGCCATGCTGGACCGTGATGACCCCGCCCCGCAATCCGGCGATGCCCTGCCGCCTCTGTGGCACTGGATGCTGTGCGTGCCGTATGTGCGTCAGTCGGCCATCGGCCCCGACGGCCACGCCGCGCGAGGCGGATTCCTGCCCCCGGTACCGCTCCCCCGTCGCATGTGGGCGGGCGGACGACTGGAGTTCCTGAAGCCGCTTCGAGTGGGCGAGACAGTCACGCGCCGGTCCGAGGTGGCGTCGGTCGATCACAAGTCCGGCCGCAGCGGCGATCTCGTCTTCGTGCTGGTGAAGCACGAGTATTCGGGCAGCCAGGGCACGGCCATCCGCGAAGAACACGACATCGTGTACCGCGCCCTGCCAGACCCCGCTGCCCCCGCGCCTGCGCCCACTCCGGCGCCTGAGGGTGCCGTGTGGGAACGCGAGATCGTCCCCGACGACGTACTGCTGTTCCGCTACTCCGCGCTGACCTTCAACGGCCACCGCATCCACTACGACCGCCGGTACGTGACCGAGGTCGAGGGCTACCCCGGCCTCATCGTGCACGGACCGATGATCGCGACGATGCTCGTGGACCTCCTGCGCCGCTCGATGCCGGACGCGAATCTCGCCCGCTTCGAATTCCGCGCCATGCGCCCGGTGTTCGACATCGCGCCGTTCCGCCTGTGCGGCAAGCCGGGAAACGAGCCCGGCAAGGCGGACCTGTGGGTTCGGGACGCCGACGGTCAACTCGCCATGCAGGCAACGGCAACGCTCGCCTGAAGTCTCACCGACGTCTCACCCGGTCATCGCCATGCACGCCGCCACCGAAGAACGCTTTGCCGACATCCGCGACGGGGTCCGCGCACTGTGCGCGAACTTCCCCGATGAGTACTTCCGCAAGATCGACGAGCAGCGCGGCTACCCGGAGGCCTTCGTCGATGCTCTGATGGAAGCCGGCTGGCTTTCCGCGATGATCCCCGAGGAGTATGGCGGCTCCGGACTCGGCCT
>CAZEDA010000633.1:0-2199 GCA_964510915.1 uncultured Rhodocyclaceae bacterium
CTTCACACCTTCACGTCTTCACGTTCTCGCACCTCCGGGGAAGTGCCCGTCAATCCTCCGGCCGCATATGCGGGAACAGGATCACGTCGCGAATGCTCGGGCTGTCGGTGAGCAGCATCACGAGGCGGTCGATACCGATGCCTTCGCCGGCCGTCGGGGGCAGGCCGTACTCCAGGGCCCGGATGTAATCCGCGTCGTAGTGCATCGCCTCCTGGTCGCCGGCATCCTTCTGGCGCACCTGCTCCTGGAAGCGCTCCGCCTGATCCTCGGGGTCGTTCAGCTCCGAGAAGCCGTTGGCGATCTCCCGGCCCGTGATGAACAGTTCGAAGCGGTCGGTGATCTCGGGCTGCGAATCGTTGCGGCGCGCGAGCGGGGACACCTCGGCCGGGTAGTCGATGATGAACGTCGGCTGGACGAGAAGGGACTCGGTCGTCTCCTCGAAGTAGGTGAGCTGCAGTCCGCCCAGGCCGTCGGCGGGCTTGTACTTCGCGCCCATCTTTTCCAGCTGCGCGACGAGCCAGGCGCGATCGTTCAGCTGCGCTTCGGTGATCTCGGAGTGGTAATGGCGGACGGCCTGCACGACAGTGAGTCGCGCGTAGGGCTGCCCCAGATCGATGATCTCGCCCTGGTAGGGCACCTTGGTCGTGCCGAGCACGGCCATCGCCACTTCCCGGAACATCGCTTCCGTGAAGTCCATCAGATGCCGGTAGTCCTGATAGGCCTCGTAGAACTCCAGCATCGTGAACTCGGGGTTGTGCCGGGTCGAGATGCCTTCGTTGCGGAAGTTGCGGTTGATCTCGAACACCTTCTCGAACCCGCCCACCACCAGCCGCTTGAGATACAGCTCCGGCGCGATGCGCAGGAACAGCGGCATGTCGAGCGCGTTGTGGTGTGTCGCGAACGGGCGCGCCGACGCACCGCCGGGGATGGGGTGCATCATCGGCGTCTCGACTTCGAGGTACCCGCGGTCCACGAAGAAACGGCGGATCGCCTGGATCACCTTCGAGCGGACGGTGAAGGTGCGGCGGGCTTCCTCGGTGACGATGAGGTCCACGTAGCGCTGGCGGTACTTCTGTTCCTGGTCCGTGAGGCCGTGAAATTTTTCGGGGAGCGGGCGCAGCGACTTGGTGAGCAGGCGCAGCTCGGTCACCTTGACGGTGAGTTCCCCGGTGCGCGTGCGGAACAGCGTGCCCTTCACCCCGAGGATGTCGCCCAGGTCCCAGTGCTTGAAGCGGTCGTGCAGTTCGGGGCCGACGCCGTCGTTGGTCACGTAGAGCTGCATGCGCCCCGACATGTCCTGGATGGTGGCGAAGCTCGCCTTGCCCATCACGCGCTTCAATAGCATCCGGCCGGCGATGCTCACCGGGACGGGCGTGGCTTCCAGTTCCTCGTTGGTCTGCGCGCCATGCGCGGCCTGGAGATCCGCGGCGAGATGCTCGCGGCGGAAGTCGTTCGGAAACGCGGACCCGCCCTTGCGCAGTTCCGCGAGCTTCGCCCGACGCTCGGCGATGATCTGGTTGTCGTCGGCGGTCGCCGTCTGGCGCTCTTCGGTCATTTCACACTCCCTGCTTGAGACTGGCGGTGATGAAGTCGTCCAGGTCGCCGTCGAGCACGGCCTGGGTGTTCCCCACTTCCACGTTGGTGCGCAGATCCTTGATGCGCGACTGGTCGAGCACGTAGGAGCGGATCTGGTGACCCCAGCCGATGTCGGTCTTGGAGTCCTCCAGGGCCTGCTTCTCCTCGTTGCGCTTGCGGATCTCGAGTTCGTAGAGGCGCGCCTTCAGCATGGCCATCGCCTCGGCGCGGTTGCGGTGCTGCGACCGGTCGTTCTGGCACTGCACGACGATCCCGGTGGGGATGTGCGTGATGCGGATCGCGGAGTCGGTCTTGTTGATGTGCTGGCCGCCCGCGCCGCTCGCGCGGAAGGTGTCGACGCGCAGATCGGCGGGGTTGATCTCCACCTCGATGGAGTCGTCGATCTCGGGGTAGACGAACACGCTCGCGAAGGACGTGTGGCGCCGCGCGTTGGAATCGAAGGGCGACTTGCGCACGAGGCGGTGAACGCCCGTCTCGGTGCGCAGGGTGCCGAACGCGTACTCGCCGCTCACCTTGATGGACGCGCTCTTGAGACCGGCGACGTCGCCGTCGGACTGCTCCAGCACTTCGACCTGAAAGCCGCGGCGCTCGCAGAACTTGAGG
>CAZEDA010000634.1:0-2195 GCA_964510915.1 uncultured Rhodocyclaceae bacterium
GCCGACACGTCGTGCTGAACGAACAGGCGGTAGATCTCCTGCCGCAGATCGGCCCCGGGCCGGAAGCCGTTCGTGTCGATGCTGTAAGCGCCGGCCGACACGGCGGTGCTGCCGTGCAGCCAGCCGGCCGACACTTCCGAACCCTTCGTGTTGTGACTGCCGCCGAATCCGGAGAGCGACAGCGTCGCGCGATCCCGCAGGAACAGCGGGTTGAACTCGTGGGACGACGCGGCCATCGGACCGCCCGTGAACGGCACGAGCAGATTGGCCTCCGATTGCTGCGTGAGGAGCGGTGTCGCGTTGACGGGCTGCCGCAACTGCGACTGCAGCAACTCGCTTACGCGTGCCACTTCGTGCCTCGGACGCAGTGCATACGCCTCCGCCAGGAAACGATGCGCCGAGAAGTTGTCGGGGTCCGCGGAAAGCGAGCCGGCGGCCGTCGCGACGGCGAGCTGCTCGAACCCCAGATCGCTGTAGACGCGCGCCTTGCTCGCGCTCCGCGCCGCCTGATCCTGATCGAGCAGCAGACGCGAGCGGTACACGGACCGGTTGTCGTTGCGCGTGCGTGCCTCCTCCAGGTCGGCCAGTGCCTCGCCCGGGCGGTTGCCGATCTGCTTGCGAATGGCGTCGTAGTACCAGGGCGTCGGGTCGTTGGGGTCGAGCTGGCGCGCGAGCTCGAACTGATCCCCGGCCAGCGCATCGCGGGCGGACGTGCGTTCGTCGAAGTACGCCTTGCCGAGATAGGCGCGAAGCAGCGCGTTCGCCGGATCGAGGCTGACGGCCGTAGCGAGATCATTCCGGCCGGCCGCGAGCAGCCCGCGGCGCACGAGTGCGATACCGCGACCGAGCCAGGCCTGCGGGTCCGTGCTGTCGCGATCGAGGGCTGCCTCGAAATCCGCTTCCGCCTCCGTCGTGCGGCCTGATGCCAGTCGGGCGAAGCCGCGTGCCAGGAGCGGGCGAGCCGACGCCGAGTCGGATGCCACCGCGGCGGACCCTTCCTGCTCGGCCTTCTCGACTTCACCGGCGGCCAGCAGCAACTCGGAGAGTCTTGCTCGCGCCAGCGCGTCGGTCGGATGGGCGGTCACTGCGGCGCGGGCGGCGTCGAGGGCCCCGGGGATGTCCGACTCCGCCTGCGCGGCGTAGCCGAGCGCGAGCAGCGCACGAAGGGAATCCGGCGCGGCGGAGACAGCGCGCCGGGCGAAGCCGCTTGCCTGTGCGCGGTCCGAACGAACCGTAGCGACGATCGAGCGCAGGGCCAGCAGATCGGGGTCGTCCGTGCTTCCGGCGTCGAAGAGCGCTTCGGCTTCGTCCGCCCGCCCTACCGACAGCAGCGCTTCGATGGCCTCGATGCGGCACGCGCGACTCGCGCCCGGCGCCGGACAGTCACCGGGCTCGGCGGGTCGTGAGAGCCGCGGATAGTGCAGCGCCCACTGCACTCGGTCGGCGGGACGCACCACTTGCGTGATGCTGCTCGAGCCGCTCACGGTCGACTGGCCGGCGAAGATGCGGCGCGGCATGGTGTTCGGGCCCGTATCCTCCGCCAGCACGCGTCCCTCCAGCACGGCGATTTCCGCGTTGGCAGCGGCCAGGCCCACCACGAATTCGGTCCCTTCGACCGTGGCATTCACGAAACGCGTACGAACCTTGAAGCGCTTCGGGAAGCGGGTCATGAAGTAGGCGCCGCCGGGTTTCGCATCGATCGTGGCGCGCTCGCGCATGAGCTCCACTTCGGTCTCGCCGTCGCTGCCGGTCAGTGCGATGCGGGTGTTCTGTTCCACGCGGATGCGTGTCTCGGGGCTCACGGCGAGCGCGGCCCGGCTTCGATCCGATGTGATCAGCGTGTCGCCCTGACAGAAGGGCGTGGCGCGGCCGCGAACGACGTCGCGCCGATTGCCCGCAGTGCGCTGGATCGTGACGCGACCCTCCGCAGCCACGACGTGGCCGATCGGGCGGGCGCACAGATCCTGCGCAGCCGACTCTCCCGTGACGGACAGCCCCGCGGCCAGCAGCCAGGTCCAGGCCAGAACGAGATGTCTGCCCGGCGGGCGAGCGGGCGATCCGGATAACTGCATGGCATGTCTCCCCAATGCACGGGCGCGCTGCGACGGGGTCGCGTGGCCCTTGTTGATGGCAGCAGAATCCGCCTTGGGGCGCTGCGCTGCAATATGCCGGCGGGCATAAGTGCGGTGAAGACG
>CAZEDA010000635.1:0-2193 GCA_964510915.1 uncultured Rhodocyclaceae bacterium
CGAAGTAGGCGGCCAAGTCGCGAAGCTGTGCCAGACTTGCCCCTCGGAGAAGGTCTGGTTAAATGGGGAAGACATCACCATTTCGTCAGAGCTGCCCCAGCCTCAACCCGGAGCCCCCATGTCCCGCAAGACCCTGCCGATGACCGACGAGTTGTATCGCTATCTCCTGGACGTGTCCCTGCGCGAGAGCGACGTGCAGCGCCGGCTGCGCGAAGAGACGGCGCAACTGCCCGAGGCGGGGATGCAGCTGTCGCCCGAACAGGGGCAATTGCTCGGACTGCTGGTGCGGCTGATGGGAGCGCGGCGCTGTCTTGAGGTCGGGACGTTCACCGGCTACTCCACTCTCGCGGTGGCGCTGGCCCTCCCGGACGACGGTTTCGTCACAGCCTGCGACGTGAGCGAAGTCTGGACGGACATCGCCTGGCGGTACTGGCAGGAGGCGGACGTCGCCCACAAGATCTTTCTGCGGCTCGCACCGGCCCGGGACACCCTGGACGGCCTGCTCGCCCAGGATCAGGCGGGGATGTACGACTTCTGCTTCATCGATGCCGACAAGGAGGGTTATCTCGACTACTACGAGCGCTGCCTTCGGCTGCTCCGGCCGGGCGGCCTCCTGGCCGTGGACAACACCCTTTGGGGCGGGCGGCCCGCCGACCCCGCCGTGAACGATGTCGACACGACTGCGATCCGCGACTTCAACCGCCGGGTCCGGGACGACGCCCGGGTCGAAATGGCCCTGCTGCCAGTGGGCGACGGGCTCACGCTCGCCTGGAAGCGCTGATCTTCGACCGCCATGCCCCCGGAATTTATTGCGCTGCACAAAATAGTTGGCCAGACCCCTTGACTTCAAAAGTTCGGGGCATATACTCCGTATTGTGCAATGCAACAAAGCCGATCGGCACCCAACGCAGTTGCACCGGGATCATCCCCTCCACCAGTCAAGGAGCAACTGACATGTCCTTCAATACCCAGGATTTCGCCGCACCCGCCAAAGCCCAGGTCGAGACCGCCATCCGCGCGGCCACCATCGCTTCCGACGGCTTTGCCAAGCTGTTCGAACTCCAGTCCAAGACCGCCCGCGCCGTCTTCGACCAGTTCACCGGTACCCTGCACGCTGCCGCCTCCGTCAAGGACCCGGCCGAGCTTCGCACCATTGCCACCAAGGCCATGCAGCCCGACTTCGAGAAGGTCCAGTCCTACGCCCGCGTCGTGTACGAACAGCTCGCCGCGACCCAGGCCGAACTGACTTCCCTGGTCGAAGGCCAGCTGACCGAGTTCAACAAGCAGATGGTCGTGGCCGTGGACGGCGTTCTGAAGTCCGCCCCCGCCGGCTCCGACGTGTTCGTGTCGGCCATCAAGACCGCCATGAACAGCGCCAACCAGGCCTACGAAGCGTCGGTTCACACGCTGAAGGAAGCCGGCAGCACGTTCACGGCGCCGGTCACCGGCGGCAAGCGCAAGGCCGCCTAACCCGGCCCTGGCAGCAAGACAAAGGCCCTTGCGGGTTACCGCAAGGGCCTTTTTCATTTCCGGATCCGGGACGCTACGCCCGGCAACGAGGCCGGATCAGCTGGGCTTGGCAGCCCCGGCGCCCGCGGGGGCCACCCCCACGAGAGTTCCGCCGGCCTGACCGGCCGCCTGCACGCGGTTACCGCCCAGGCGCTTGGCGTGGTAGAGCACCTCGTCCGCCGCCTTCAGCACTTCGTCGAACTTCACCATCATCGGTCCGCGCTCGGCCACGCCCAGCGAGACGGAAAGCGGGTGATGCACCGAACCCAGCGCCACCGGCGATCCGCAGACGGCCTGGCGCAGGCGCTCCGCCAGCCGGGTGGCGGGTGCCAGCGGCGTATCCGGAGAGATCACGAGGAACTCCTCGCCACCGAGCCGGCAGATGACGTCTTCGGACCGGGCGGCCTTCCGCAGCGACAGGGCGACCTGCCGCAGAACCTGGTCCCCCACATCGTGACCGTGCAGATCGTTGACCGACTTGAACCGGTCCACGTCCACCATCATCACCGAGAACGTGCGCTGATTGCGGGACGAGGCCGACCACTCCTGCTCCAGACGCTCCATCGCATAGCGACGGTTCGGCAGCCCGGTGAGCGGATCGGTGAGCGCCGCCTGACGCAGCCGGCGATTGGCCACCGCCAGTTCGGTCGCGAAGCGGCGCAGGCTCTGGCTGTCCCGCTCGGA
>CAZEDA010000636.1:0-2183 GCA_964510915.1 uncultured Rhodocyclaceae bacterium
CCTCCGACCACCTGCACCCCATGCAGGTACGCTACCAGGCTGCGCTACGCCCCGAAGCCCTGAAGTATAGCGAAGCCCCCCGGGGGGCGGCAATGACAAAGAGGAATCGGAGCAGAGAAAGACGCGGCAGGCGCGAGTCACGCGCCGAGAAGTCCGATGACCGCGCGCAGTTCGTCGCGGATCTCGCGCAACGGGTCGGGCCGCTCCGTTGCCGCCGGTGCCTCGCCCTTCCCGCCCTCTTCGAAACTCTGGGACAGGCGATGCCGCGCACCACTGATGGTGAAGCCTTCCTCGTAGAGGAGCTCACGGATGCGGCGGATGAGGAGGACTTCGTGGTGCTGGTAGTAGCGGCGATTGCCGCGACGCTTCACCGGCTTCAGCTGGGTGAACTCCTGCTCCCAATAGCGCAGGACATGCGGCTTGACGCCGCAAAGTTCACTCACTTCGCCGATCGTGAAGTAACGCTTCGCCGGGATGGGCGGCAGCGGCTCCCGAGTGTTATTCGCTGGTTCCATGGTAGTGCTTCTCGACCATGGCCTTCAGCTTCTGGCTTGCGTGAAAGGTCACGACACGGCGCGCAGTAATGGGGATTTCTTCGCCGGTCTTGGGATTGCGGCCGGGACGCTGGGGCTTGTCGCGCAGCTGGAAATTGCCGAAACCCGAGAGCTTGACGCTGTCGCCCTGCTCGAGAGCGACGCGCACCTCCTCGAAGAAGGTTTCGACCATATCCTTGGCCTCACGCTTGTTGAGGCCGACCTTCTCGAAGAGAAGATCCGCAAGCTCTGCCTTAGTCAGGGTCATGGAGCACCTTTACTTCCTGAGCTGTGCATCGAAATCCCGCTCGAGCAGAGACCGCGCGAGCGCCATCACGTCGTCGGCTTCAGCGTCGGTGAGGGTTCGACGAGTATCTTGCATATGTACCCGGAACGCAAGACTGCGTTTCCCTTTTTCCATGCCTTTTCCGCGATATACGTCAAAAACCTCGACCTGCTCGACGATCTCCGGAAGCCCTTTGCGCAACGCGGACAGGAGCTCGCCGGCCGGAATCGACTCGGCCACCACGACCGCCAGATCGCGTCGCACGCCGGGCAGGCGCGAGACCTCCCGATAGGCGGGAACCCCGACGGTGGTGAGGGCCTGCGCCTCGATCTCGCACACCATCACGGGCTGCGGCAGTTCGTACTTCTGCTGCCACCGGGGATGCAGTTCACCGATCCAGCCGATCTCACGATCCGCTAGGAGGACCCGCGCGGAGCGCCCGGGATGCAGCGCGGGATGCGCTGCAGGGACGAGCGTCACGATGGCCGGTGCCATCAGGATCTCCAGATCGCCCTTGGCATCGAAAAAGTCCACGACGCGACGAGCCTCGCCCCATTGCTCCTCGGAAGCATCCCCGAAGGCAGCGAAGGCGACATGGAGCGGCTGGTCGATGCCGGCCACGGAAAGCTCGCCATCCGCAACATCCGGGGCCCGATGAAATACCCGCCCTACCTCGAAGACCCGGACACGGCCGTGCTTGCGGTTGGCGTTGTACCGGATGTTGTCGACGAGGCTCGCGATGAGGTTGGTCCGCATCACGGACATCTGGCTTGCGATCGGATTCAGCACGCCGATGGGATTCGCGCAGTCGGCGAAGTCCCGCTCCCACTGGGCATCGACGAAGCTGAAGTTGACGACTTCGTGGTAGTCGAGATCGGCCAGGCGGTCGCGTACCGCATGCAGCGACCGGCTGGACTCGGACGGCGAGCGCATCGCGGCCGGCGCCACGGGCGGCAGCGCGGGGATGTTGTCGAATCCGTAGACCCGCGCGACCTCCTCGATCAGGTCTTCCTCGATGGCGATGTCGAAGCGGAAGGATGGTGGTGTCACGCGGAACACGACATCGCCATCATCCGTTCTGGTCGACTCATGTGCGAGGCCGAGACGGGTGAAGATGCCACCGATCGCTTCGGCGCCGACCGCGACACCGATCACCTTGTGGGCGCGCGACACCCGCATGCTCACCGCGGGCCGTCCCGGCAGCGACGCCACTTCATCCACGACGGGTCCGGCTTCGCCGCCGCAGATCTCCAGCACAAGCTGAGTGGCGCGTTCGATGCCGGCAAGATTGTTGTCGAAGTCCACGCCACGCTCGAAGCGATGGGAGGCATCGCTGCCGAAGTTGTAGCGTCTCGCCCGACCGG
>CAZEDA010000637.1:0-2178 GCA_964510915.1 uncultured Rhodocyclaceae bacterium
TTCGCCGTGAACCGCGTGCTGCATGTCTTCATGATCGAGGCGATGCGGCTCGTGGAGGAAGGCGTCTGCACGCCGGAGGAAGTGGATGTCGCCTGCAAGCTCGGGCTCGGCCATCCCGTGGGGCCGTTCGAACTGCTGGACGCGGTCACCAACAGCCTGTCTCTGCAGGCGCAGGAGATCCTGTTCGATGCCTACGGCGAGCGCTTCCGCCCGCGGCCGATCCTCAAGCAGATGGTGAAGGCCGGCTACAACGGCAAGAAGGCCGGCCGCGGCTGGTATCGCTACAACCGCCCGAACGATCGCTGATCGCAACGGTCTCCTGCACGGGTGGCGCCAGCCGCCGGCACAACGGAAGCCTCCATGCCCAAGATCTACTTCGAAGACTTCAAGGTCGGTGAAACCATCGAGATGGGACGGCGTCTCGTGGATCGCGACGAGGTCGTGCGGTTCGCGAAGGAATTCGACCCGCAGCCCTTTCACGTGGACGAGGCCGCCGCGAAGGACAGCTTTTTCGGCGGGCTCATCGCCAGCGGCTGGCACACGGTGAGCATGGTGATGCGCATGATGTGCGACAGCTATCTGCTCGACTCCGCCAGCCTCGGGTCTCCCGGCGTCGACAACGTGAAGTGGCTGCAGCCGGTGCGCCCCGGCGACACGATCCGCGCGATGCGCACGGTGCTGGAGGCGAGAACGTCAAAGAGCAAGCCCGACATCGGCATCGTCAAGACGCGCTGGGAGGTCTACAACCAGAACGACGAACTCGTGATGACCATGGAAGGTTACGGCATGTTCCGCGTACGCAACCCGAAGTCGGAGTCCTGATCATGCCGGCCCGCATCGGTCCCAAGGTTCATGTGCTGTACCGCAAGGAAGATCTCGACGGTCTGCGCGTCGAAGGCAAAGTGGTGATCGTCCTCGACATCCTCTTCGCCACCTCGACCATCGTCGCGGCGCTCGCGAACGGGGCCACGTCGGTGATCCCGACCATGGACGAATGGGGTGCCCGGGCCTGCGCGGCCGAGCTGCCGGAAGGCTCGTTCGTCGCGTCGGGCGAGCTCTACGCCGAGACGCTGCCGGGCTTCGTGTCGCCCACGCCGATCGCGCTCGTCGAGCACGGCATCCGCGACAAGACCGTTGTCTACTCCACCACCAACGGCACCGTCGCCGTCCAGAAATCCCAGGGGGCGGGGCATGTGTACGCAGGGGCGATGCTCAACGCCGAAGCCGTGGTCGACCGCGTGCTCCGCGAGCATCCCGGCGAGACCATCATCATCGTCTGCTCCGGCTCGGCCGGCAGCGTGAACCTCGAGGACATGGTCGGGGCGGGCTACTTCGCGGAACTGCTCGCGGCGCGTCTGTCCGAGGATGGCGATCTGTCCGACGCGGCCCTCGCGGTGCGGGAGCTCTACAACGCGTGCAATCCGTTCGACGCGCTGATGCGCTCGCGCGTCGGCCGCATGATGCAGGATCGCAACCTGGTGCACGAGGTGGAGTTTGCCGCACGCCGTTCGGTGCTGGACGTCGTGCCCAAGCTGGCCGGCGAACGCCTGGTTCTCGCCTGACCGGCTGGTGGGGATGACTGCCGGGCCCTTTCTGGAGCCGCGTCGTCGCGTCGTTCGCGCAGTCCTGGCCGCACTCGGTCTGTCGCTGCTGCTCGGTGCATGCGGTTCGCTGCTCAAGCCGGACGAAGACGTGATCCGATTCGACCTGTCCGGCATCGGCGCCGATGGTCTCGAAGGCCCGGCCGACGGCCGGCGTGCCGTCGACTACGAGTTCTGCGTGCCTTCGCGGGCGTCCTATGTGCGCGAGGTGCAGATCATCGACCCGACCGCACAGCCGTATGCCGAGTCCCGCGGGCGGATACGCTGCAGTCGAAAGGAGACCCTGATGGTCGGCAACACGCACCACGTGCTGTGGCGCGAGAGTCTGGAGCGGCTGGCGGCACTTCGCTACGTGAAGCGAATCGAACGCTCGGTACACGAGTGATGCCGGCAAGGTCTCCACGACCTTCCCGCTACGGCACCGTCTGGTCTGCACTTCTCTTGGGAGGTCCCATGTCGCGTCGAACCTGGTTCACCCTGCTGCCGCTTCTGTGGCTGGTCGTCTCGTGCGGTTCCCTGCCTGGCAAGGCTCCGCAGGAAAGCGCCGCGCGCGCGGCCAAGGCGGCACTCACCGGCA
>CAZEDA010000638.1:0-2170 GCA_964510915.1 uncultured Rhodocyclaceae bacterium
GGGGCCGTACCGCTCATCTTCCCAATTGACCACGCCGAACTCGAGGCGGAGTTGACCCGAACGGATGGTGGTGTGCGCCGACCCTACGCACCCGGTGGCGCCAAACGAAGCGGCATCGCCCCCCCGGGCGGAGCCCGGGCTACGGAAGAACGCAACGCCACCGCACGGTTGGCGATGCCGCGTAGCCCGGGCTCCGCCCGGGGCGATTCGACGGCTGACCGCCCAGCGGCAAGCACTCCGCCGCGAAGATGCGGCGGAACTGCGGGTCGCACAACTGCCATCGCGCCGGGATGACGGGGTTGCACAAGAGTGACCGTTGACCTAACATGAATGAACGTTCATTCATTTTTCGGCCGCCATGACGGATCACGAAACCCCTACTCGACTCGCCCGCCTTCGCCAGGCGGCGGAACGCGCCTTCGCCGAGCGCGGCATCGCGGTCGCGACCGTCCCCGACATCGCCGCCCGCGCGGGCGTCAGCGTAGGCCTCCTCTACCGCTACTTCCCCTCCAAGGCCGATCTCGCGGCAGCCATCGTCGAGGCGGATCGCGATGCCACCCGCGATGCCGTCGCCCGCCTCGTTGCAGACACCGACGACCCCTGGCAGGCGCTCGCCGCCCTCGTTCGCGGATCGATCGATCTCGCCGTGCAGGACCGAGTGGCCTGCGCTCTCATCGCCGAGATCGCGGCGACTGCCACGCGCGACACCCGCATTCGCGAAGTCACGATCGCCGCACAGCGCGCCAATGCGCAACAGGTCGCCTCTCTCATCGCCCGCGCCTGTCCCGATCTCGACGCGGACGCCACCGCGACACTCCTCCTCACTGCTCTCGACGGTCTTGCGGCACAAGTGGCGATCGACCCGGACTTCGATCCCTCTCCTGCGGCTGAACAGCTCCTCGGCCTGCTGGCACCCCGACGGCCCCATGGGCGCTGAGCGCGATCGCCAGCACGTCGTGGATCGGTTGCGCGGATTCGCGCTGCTGGGCGTTCTGCTCGTCAACGCACCGTTTCTCCTCACGAGCGTCAACGGCCTCTCCGATGCCACGATGCCGCACTGGTGGGATCGCCTCGCGGCCATCGTGACGTGGTCAGTGTTCCAGGCGAAGAGTTACGTGATCTTCTCCTTCCTCTTCGGCTATTCGCTCACGATTCTCCTGGAGTCGGCAGGCGGGCGCGGACTCGACACCTCGCGCATCTACCGCCAGCGACTCGCCGCGCTGCTCCTGCTCGGGGTGCTGCACGCCACGACGCTGTTCGTGGGAGACATCCTGGCGATCTATGCGGTCCTCGGGACTCTCCTGCTCTGGCTGCGGCGCAAGCGCGACCGCACGGTGCTGATTGCCGGCGCGGTGCTCTTCGCACTGCAGCTCGCGGTTCTCGTCACCGTCGCCGTCTCGCCAGCCATCGACCTGGGCCCCACAGACTGGATCGACCGCTCCTGGCGAGAAGACGGATTCCTGGAAGCGACGCTTACGCGGGTGATGATCTGGCCGGCCGCGCTGAGCTTCGTAGTCGTCATCCAAGGACCGCTGGTGGCTTCGCTGTTCTGCATCGGCCTGGTCGCCGGCCGGCGCAAGTGGCTCTCCGACCCCGAGTCGCACCGGGCTGTTTTCGAGCGCGTACGTCGATGGGGGCTGCTGCTCGGCGCACCGCTGCAAGTGCTGGCGGGCGTCGCGGGTACCTGGCCCGGAATCTCGTCCCTTCCCGCACTGCAGTGGGGAGCAATCATGCTGATGTATGCCACCGCGCCGATTCTCTCGGCGGGCTTCGTCGCGGCGATCGCACTGCTGCCGCGAGTAAAGCTGGTTCGACTGGCCGAGGCGGAAGGCAAGATGAGCCTCACGATCTACCTGCTGGAGTCTCTCGCGCTGACGTCAATCGCAGCCGGGTGGGGACTCGGGTGCTACGGCATGGCCACCGGTTCCGCGTTCGCCGTGGCTATTGGGGTCTGGTGCCTCCTGCTCGGCTTCGCCCACTGGTGGAGCAGACGCTTTGGTCAAGGTCCTGCGGAACGTGTCCTACGCAGCCTGACGTACGCAGGGATTCCGTCCGGCGCCACAAGCCAGACGGGATCTCGCGGTTAGTGATCGCGCCCGCTCGGAGGATTTGCAGCCGGAATCGGAATGGTCCCCGGGCGGAGCCCGGGCTACGCGGCATCGCGAACCCC
>CAZEDA010000639.1:0-2169 GCA_964510915.1 uncultured Rhodocyclaceae bacterium
ATCCCGGGGCTTCGGGCCCGACGATTCCCGCGCGGGTCGGCCGGCAGTCCCGGTCCGGATACCCTCATGACTGCTGTGAACGAAATCTTTCTCTTCGCCGCTGCGCTGCTCGCGGGCGGCATCGCGCTCGGCGCGCTTTCGTCGCGCATGGGCGTGCCGCTGCTGCTCGTGTTCCTGATCGTCGGCATGGCGGCCGGCGAGGACGGGCTGGGTGGTTTCGCCTTCGACGACCATCGCCTCGCCTTCCTCATCGGCAATCTCGCGCTCGCAGTGATCCTGCTGGACGGCGGCCTTCGCACACGCCTCTCGAGCTTCCGGGTGGCTCTGGCTCCATCACTGGCGCTCGCGACGTTCGGCGTCGCGGCAACGGCGGCCATGGTCGGGCTCGGTGCCGTCTGGCTGCTGGGGCTGGACTGGCAGACGGGACTCGCACTGGGTGCGATCGTCGGTTCGACGGATGCGGCTGCGGTATTCGCGCTGCTCCGGGCCAATCGCGTGCGCCTCAACGATCGCACCGGCAGCACCCTCGAGATCGAGTCGGGCGTGAACGATCCGATGGCGATCTTTCTCACGCTGAGCCTCGTGCGGGCGATCAGCCAGCCGGGAAGCATGGGCGGCGTCGAGATCTTCCTGGATCTCGTTGCCCAGCTCGTGATCGGCGCCGCGGGAGGCATGCTCGGCGGACGCGCCCTGAGTGCGGTCATCGGCCGTCTGCACATCACCGAAGGCCTGTCGGCGCTTTTCATCTGCGCAGCCGGCCTGGGCATCTTCGCGCTCACCAACCTGGCGGGAGGCAGCGGGTTTCTCGCGGCCTACCTCGTCGGACTGATCGTCGGCAATCGCAAGCACCGGGCGGGCGAGGATGTCCTGCGGGCGATGGACGGCATGGCCTGGCTCGCCCAGTCCGGCATGTTCCTGCTGCTGGGTCTTCTGGTGACGCCCTCGGAACTGGCGAAGAGCGCCCTGCCCGCGCTGGGGGTGGCCGCGTTGCTGATGTTCGTCGCGCGACCGCTCGCGGTCTGGGTCACGCTCCTGCCGTTCCGCTTCCCGTGGCGCGAGTCCGCCTTCATCGGCTGGGTCGGTCTGCGCGGCGCGGTGCCCATCGTGCTCGCGTTGTTCCCGCTGCTGGCCGGCATGCCGCATGCCCAGCTGCTGTTCAACGTGGCGTTCGTCGTGGTCCTCGCTTCTCTGCTGGTGCAGGGCATGACGATCGGGACTGCAGCGCGACGGCTGGGCGTGGCGCTGCCGCCGCAGACCGAGCCGGCTCTGGACGTGGCGCTGACCGATGGCACCACCCGGCTGTTCGAGTTCGAAGTGAACGACGCATCGGGCTTGGCCGGGGCCGCGTTCCCGAGTCTCGATCCGCCCGGCGAGTCCTACGTGGCGGCGATCCTGAGGGACGGTCGCCCCGTGAATCGCGAGGAAGGTCCTCTGCAGATCGGAGACCGCATCCTGGTCGTGAGTCAGGCAAGCGCTGCGGACACGCTGGTCGGCTACTTCACGTCACGCTCGGAGGCCGGGACGGCGACCGCGCGGTCCCGTTACGGAGACTTCGTGCTCGATCCGGACGCGCCGCTGGAGGACGTGCTGGCCGCCTACGACGGCGCACTCGACACACCACACGGGGGAACGCTGGGCGAAATGATGTCCGCAAGCCTGCCGAGGGCAGTCGTCGGGGATCAGGTAAGGGTCGCGAGACTGCGGTTCACGGTGCGCGAGATGCGCGGAGAGAAGATCACGCAGGTCGGTCTCAAGCTGGACTGACGCCGCGACGGCGGCCTCGCAGGAGGCAGACCGCCGTCGCGGGAGATCCCGTTACATGCTGCGGCGGTACTTGCCGCCGACCTCGAACAGCGCGTGCGTGATCTGACCGAGAGAGCAGCAGCGCACGGCGTCCATCAGCACCTCGAAGACGTTGCGGTCGTCGATCACGGCCTGCTGCAGGCGCTGGAGCATCGGACCGCTCTCGTGCGCGTGTGCCGCCTGGAATTCACGCAGGCGACGGATCTGACTGCGCTTCTCGTCGTCCGTGGACCGGGCGAGTTCCAGGGTTTCGGGCATCGGGTCGCCGTTCGGGTTGCGGAACGTGTTGACGCCGATGATGGGATAGGAGCCGTCGTGCTTGCGGTGCTCGTAGTAGAGCGACTCCTCCTGGATCTTGCCGCGCTG
>CAZEDA010000640.1:0-2162 GCA_964510915.1 uncultured Rhodocyclaceae bacterium
CGTCTGAAGCGTGAACGTCACGTGCTGGTGGATCGACCCGGTGGGACCGCCCTCGTCAATGAACCCGGTGAAACCGGCAGTGGCGGACGTGCCGGTTCCGGAGTAGGTCACGACTTCGTCGAGGCTGTCCCGCACGGTCAGGACTGCCGCCCCCGGAGAGCCCCAGGCGGAACCGTTCCAGAGGGACAGAACGCCGATCGGCGCGAACGACAGCGCGTCCGTCGCCTGGAAGGTGCCCGCATCCGAATCGAAGCCGGGGTCGGTGGTGCGCCAGCGGGGACCGAGGAGCAGCGTGTCGAGATTGCCCTCGAAGATACGATAGCCGGTGCCGTACTCGGACTCGTGTCCGCCGACGACCATGATCTTGCCGCCGACGATCGAAAGCTCGATGTCACCGTCGTGCAGATGCTCCTGCGCCGAAACCGAACCGGCGGCAAGAACCAGCGCAGCGGCACCGAGGGCATTCCACAAATACTTGGTCATTCAGGTTGTCTCCTAAGCTAGATCAATGCGTTGTCAGGCTCTCTCCCGATCCCCCAGCACCGCTCGCGCCGTGCCGTTGCATCGTGCCTGCCATCGTTCTGTTGTTGTTACTTGGTTGCATCGTAAGTTGATACACCCGACTCGTCAATGATCCGCCCTGCGCCTCTGCGTTCACCGGTATGTTGATACACTCCGGAATCGTCGATGCGCGCCACGCAGTTGCGCGTGTCTCCCAGAGGCATCGAACCGCCCCCGTCCCATGTTCCGCGTTTTCCGCTCCTTCCAGTACCTCGTCCTGGCCGCCACGGCTTTGCCCGCCGCCGCCCAGACCCCCGAACGGGTCACCGCGCCGGAGGTGGTGATCCGCGGCGCCGCCCCCCCGGCGCCAGTCCGCGAGGCGAAGCCGGTCGACACCCTGGGCGAGGAGGAACTGCGGCGCAGCATGGCTACGACTCTGGGAGAGACCGTCTCCCAGATGCCCGGCACCCACAACGCGTCCTTTGGGCCGGCCGTGGGACTGCCGGTGATCCGCGGCATGACCGGCTCGCGGGTCCGGATCGCCATCGACGGCATCGGCACCCACGATGCGTCCAGCCTGAGCCCCGACCACGCCGTCACGGTGGAGCCCATGCTCGCCGAGGAAGTCCGGGTCATGCGCGGGCCGGAGACCGTGCGCTACGGCAGCGGCGCCATCGGCGGGGCGGTCGAGATCAGCGACGGCCGCATCCAGACCCGCCGCCTGAAGAAGCCGGTGGAGGCCCAGGTCCAGACCCGCTATGGCTCCAACGGCCACGAGCGGGCCTCCGCCGCGAAGATCCGCGGCGGCGCCGGCCCCCTGATCCTCCACGTGGATGCCTTCCATCGGGAGCGCGGCAACCTTGGCATTCCCGGCCTGGCCATCGACGAGGCCGCCGTCCTGAAGCAGTTCGGGACCGCGACGCGCCGCAATACCAGCGAGTTCGTGGCGAACACCGACATGCGCACCCACGGCGCCGGCATCGGCCTGAGCTTCGTGGGGGAGCGCCTGAACCTCGGCGCCTCCCTCGGCAGCATGGAAAACAACTACGGCGTGCCGCCGGGCGCCCACTCCAACGACACGGTCGTGCTCCTGGACCCGACCCTCATCGAAGGGCAGAACGTCCGCATCGACATGCAGCAGACCCGCGCCGACCTGAAAGGCGAACTGAAGGTCGGCCTGCCCCTGCTGAAATCCCTTCGCGTGCGGGCGGGCGACGTCAACTACCGCCACGACGAGGTCGACAACAGCCGGCCGGTGACCGTGTTCCGGACCCAGGCCCGCGAGTACCGCCTGGAAGGCGACCACAGCTTCAGGGCCGAGCACCAGGGGACACTAGGCCTGCACTACATCAATCGGGACATCTCGGCGCTCGGCCAGGAGGCCTTCCTGCCGAGAGCCGTGGCCACGACCCAGGCGGCCTTCCTCAGCGAAAAGTTCGAAGCGAGGCACTGGGCCCTGGAAGGCGCTTTACGTGCCGAGAACCAGGAGATCCTGCCCGACCCCATCGTCCGCGGCCTCAATACCTTCGTCTTCCCGCGCACCCAGTACCGGCCGACGACGTGGTCCATCGCAGCCTCGGCAAAGTTCGGCCCCAGGAGCCGCCTGACGGCCACGCTGTCGCAGCCGGAGCGCGCGCCCGACGTGCAGGAGCTCTACTCGC
>CAZEDA010000641.1:0-2157 GCA_964510915.1 uncultured Rhodocyclaceae bacterium
GCCCTGCGACAACGTGTCGCACCCCCCTTTCAGGCCCACCGCTTAGGATTCGCGCCTTGCGTAATCCTTGGCTCGTGCCATGACAACAACACCGAACCGGGCCTGTCTGCCGCTCGCTGCGCTGCTGATTGCCTCGCCGACCATCACCGAATCTGCCGACACGTCGGCTGGCGGAACGACAGCGACCGGACCTGCGCTCGTCGTCGGCCAGCCCGTGGTCGTTCGCGGCAGCGCCACCGGTGTGCTCTCGGCCAGGGATGTGCTGACTTCCGTCGACGTGCTGAGCGGGACGGTGGTGGCGCGCGAGAACGTGGCCAACAGCTGGGAGCTGTTCGGGCACCTGCCGGGCACCATGCTCACCGAGTTCCGGCAGGGCACGACGTCCGGCAAGTTCTCGTTCCGCGGCTTCAACGGCGAAGGCGAGATCAATGCGGTCAAACTGCTGATCGACGGCATCCCCAGCAACAGCAACGATGGGAACATGCCGTATATCGATGCGATCTTCCCGCTCGACATCGCGTCGATCGAGACGGTCCGCGGCACGAACGACCCGCGCTATGGCCTGCACAACATCGCCGGCAACGCGAACATCGCGACGCGCATCGGTGGGGACTACCTGACGACCCGGGCGAGCTACGGCAGCTTTGCGTCGCGAGATGCGCAGTTTGCCGCGGGCATGGAGAGCGGCGGCTGGTCGCAGAACTACTTCGTCGGCTATCGCAAGTCCCAGGGTTACCGCGACCACGCCGAAGCCGAGAAGGCATCGTTTGCGGGCAAGTGGTTCTACGGGCCTGAGGAAGGGCGATATCGCGTCGGCCTGATCGCCCGTCACTACTATATCGACGCCGAAGAACCCGGCTATCTGACGGCCCGCGATTCCCGCACCGATCCCACGCGGTCCTACGCTTTCTCCGCCACGGACGGCGGCGAGAGGGAGGTGAATCAGCTCAGCGCGCATCTCGATGCAGATCTCGGCAACCGGCTGTCGCTCACGACCAAGGCGTACCTGAACCGGTTCGACGACCAGCGCTGGGTCAAATTCTCCGCAGGGGTGTCGCAGCAGGAGCGCGCCACCAACGAGTCGCACCAGGGCATCCTGTCCACGCTGACTTACCGAGCGGCCTCGACGTCGACGGGCAGTTTCTCCCTGCAGGCAGGCTTCAACTACGAGCGGCAGCAGAACACCAGCCTTCGCTTCAACACGATCCAGCGGCTCCGCCAGACCCAGACTCGGGCGCAGGACTTCGACTTCGACAATGTCGGGGTGTACGTCCAGGGTGTTTTCGAGCCGACCCGGCAGATCAAGGTGATTCCGGCCTATCGCGTGGACAAGGTGTTCGGCGATTTCACCAACGGACTCACGGGCCGGACCTTCGCGGTCAACGACTACGGGCTCATCCAGCAGCCGAAGCTGAGCGTGGTCTACGCGCCGCTCGACACCATGAGCTTCTACGGCAACTGGGGAAAGTCCTTCCAGGTGGGCGTCGGTGCCGCGGCCTACAAGATCACTCGCGTGGACGACCTCAAGCCCTCGATCAACACCGGCTGGGAGTTCGGCGTGAAGTTCACGCCGGTGCCCTGGCTGGATGGACGCGTGGCGCTCTGGCGGCAGGTGGCAACGGACGAGGCGCGCCGCAAGCTGAACGACCCGTCCAACGATTCCGAGAACATCGGCCGGACCCGCCGGCAGGGCATCGACCTGCAGTTCAGCGCGCGGCCCACGGACCAGGCGACTCTCTGGGCGGCCTATTCGCGCCAGTATTCGCGGATCGTCCAGGCGGAGACCTCCCTGCCCGCCAGCCAGGGCAAGGAGATCGATCACGTTCCCCACTATCTCTTCGCAAGCGGGGCGGACTTCGAGGTCACACCAGTTCTGCGCGTGTCGGCGTGGGTGAACGCGCAAGGCGACTACTACCTCGAGCGGACCAACTCCACCGGCCGGTTCGGGCGGCACTTCCTGGTCAATCTCGGGGCGGCGTACAAGGCGGCGAAGGACCTGACGCTGGAGTTCCAGGTGCGCAACGTCACCGACCAGTACTACGAGTATGTGTGGCACGATGGCACCCAGTCGCTCCACTCGCCGGGCGACAAGCGTGCGTTCTTCGGGGCTGCCACGCTGAACTTCTGACACGACAGAACGCCCGATCGCCACTTCCA
>CAZEDA010000642.1:0-2156 GCA_964510915.1 uncultured Rhodocyclaceae bacterium
TACAGGCTCTCGACGGGGTGCCCGCTCTTCACGCCCAGACCGCCGTGCAACTGCACCGCGGCATCGATCACGCGCTGGGCGGACTCGGTGGCTGTCATCTTGGCCATGGCTGCTTCCGCGGTCACGGTCTCGCCGCGGTCGCGCAGCCACGCGGCCCGGTACGTGAGCAGCGCCGCCGCGTCGATGTCGGTGGCCATCTGCGCCAGCCGCGCCTGACTCAGCTGGAAGTCTCCCAGGGTCTGGCCGAACATCCTGCGGGTCGTCACATGGTCGAGCGCCGCATCGAGCGCATGCCGCGCAAACCCCAGCGCTGCCGCGGCCACCGAGCAGCGGAAGATGTCGAGCGTGCGCATCGCCACCTTGAAACCCTCGCCGCCCGCGCCGAGACGTCGGCTCGTCGGCACGCGGCAGCCGTCGAATCGCAGCCGCGCGAGCGGATGCGGGGCGATGACCTCGATGCGCTCGGCGATGGTCAGCCCGGGCGTGTCCGCGTCGACGACGAAGGCCGAGATGCCGCGCGCGCCCGGTGCCTCGCCGCTGCGGGCGAACACCACGTAGAAGTCCGCGATGCCGCCGTTGGAGATCCAGGTCTTCTCGCCGTCGAGAACGTAGTGGTCGCCCTCCGCCGTCGCGGTGAGCGCCATGGCTGCGACATCCGATCCGGCCTGCGGCTCCGACAGCGCGAAGGCGGCGATCTTGTCGCCGTTCGCCACCGGAGCGAGGTAGCGCGCCTTCAGATCGTCATTGCCGTAGAGCGTGATCGCGCCCGAACCCAGGCCCTGCATGGCGAAAGCGAAATCCGCAAGACCGGATCGCCGCGCGAGCGTCTCGCGGATGAGGCAGACGGCCCGGGTGTCGATCGTGTCCTGTGCACCGCCCCAGGCCCGACCGCCCACGGCGTGCCGCAGCCAGCCGGCGTCGCCCAGCGACCGGACCAGTGCGCGGCAGTGCGCGTCCACATCGGCCGGATGCTCGTCGGCGATGTGTTCGTCGGCCCATCGGGCGAGTGAGGTCGCGAGTTCGCCATGACTGGCGTCGAAGAACGGCCACTCGAGATGGGATCGGAACGTCACATGACCTCCCCGCCGGCGACGGCAATGGACTGCCCCGTGATGGCGTCGGATCCGGGCAGGCACAGCCACGCGACCGTCTGCGCGACTTCCTCGGGCGTGACGAGGCGTCCCTGCGGGTTGAACTTCACGAGTTCGGCACGCGCCTGCGCTTCGTCGCGACCGGTCTTGCGCATGACCTTGGCGATCGTGTCGCGGACGATGTCGGTCTCGGTGTAGCCCGGGCAAACGGCGTTGACCGTGACGCCCTGTGTGGCGAGTTCGAGCGCCAGCGCGCGGGTGAGGCCGATCACGCCGTGCTTGGCCGCGCAGTAGGCCGCCACGTAGGCGTAACCGCGCAGCCCCGCGGTGCTCGCGACGTTGACGATGCGCCCCCACTTCGCGGCCACCATGTCGGGCAGCGCAGCACGCGTGCACAGGAACGTGCCGGTGAGGTTCACTTCCAGCATGCGCGTCCACGTTTCGTCGTCCGTGCGTCCGAAGGCGCTGCTCGCTGCCTGCCCGGCGTTGTTGACGAGGATGGCGATGGGGCCGAAGCGCCCGCGGGCGTTCGCCAGTGTCGCCTCGACCGACGCGGAGTCAGATACATCGCCCGCAACCGCGTGCACGGAGCCCACAGCCCCGAGCGAGTGCACCGCCGCCGAAAGCGTTTCCATCGTGCGGCCGGTGATCGTGACGTTCGCGCCGAGAGCGCAGAGGTCGTGAGCGATCGCGAGACCGATCCCCTTGCTGCCGCCGGTGACGACGGCATGCTTTCCCGCCAGGGCCTTGCCTTCGAGCATCGTCAGGACTCCAGAAGGCGTGCCGCGACTTCCTGCGGCGACAGGCCGGCGTTGGCCGCGGCGAGCTGGCGGGCGCGATCGAGATTGCGCTCCAGCTGATCCTTGCCGGCGAGGTACTGCTTCGGCCAGCCGACATCGGTGAACCCCAGACGCGCCACTTCGGTGAGCGTCCACGCGGGGTTGGCCAGATGCGGCCGGGCGATGGCGCAGAGGTCCGCGCGACCTGCTGCGATGATGCCGTTCACGTGATCGGCCTCGAAGATCGCGCCCACGGCCATGGTGGCGATGCCCACCTCGTTGCGGA
>CAZEDA010000643.1:0-2155 GCA_964510915.1 uncultured Rhodocyclaceae bacterium
GGGCGGACGACTGGACGGCGTGCTGTTCCATCGCTGCATGGTCGACGCGCACGAAGGTGGCGGCTGGGTCTCGCAGGAACGCATCGAGCGCTGTCGCGAAAAGTCCGGTGCCTTCTGGGGTAACCGCGAGGGCGAGAGCGACGAATCGCTGTGGAATTGCCTGGCCCGAGAAGGCAAGCGGCACGCGGAAAGTGGAGGCGTGGCCGCAGCCAGCGGCAACGCGGCGCTGCAGCGTCACGATTCGCCGGAGCGCGCCACGGCGCGCCGGCCTGCCTGCGAGGACTGGGCGCGCGACAATCTGGAACCCGGCGCTTCGCATCTCGACTACATCGCACGCTGCATGTACTCGACCGCATCGCCTGCAGCGGTGGGCGCGACGATGAGACGTGGCGGCACGAATGACACGATGGGTCAGGATGCTCCCGCGCTGTCGGGTACCGCCGTCGGCGACAACCCGGTGCGAGCGAAGAACCGTGCCTGGTGCGCCGAGCACAACGCGGGCGGTGATCGCACCGGCCTGCTGCGCTATGACTGCAGTTGCGTCGACAGCAGCACGGCGATGCAGCAGCGGACGAAAAAGCTGGACGATGCGGCGATTGTCGCCCGCAGGTTCGACCTGAGCACCTGCGTCGATCGCAGCGCGACCGCCGAGCGCGTGGTGGCTGACATGGGCGGGCGCACCCTTGGCAGCCTGTTCGACAGTGACGACGACATCCGCGCGCGAGAGGCCTGCTATCGCCGCGCGATCGGCAAGGACATCAAGGCGGTCGATCTGGCCGACGACGCGCGCCTGCGCAGCGCACTTAACCGGATCTGCAGATAGCCTGCTCGCGAGGATCGCTCGCAGACAGGTAAGCCGAGCCCCGTGCAGGAGCGGTCCTCTGACCGCGGCGCGGCGGGGATCCGGCTCCGCCTCCGCTTCACCCACAGTTTCGTTGCGCCGCAACGTGCAGCGGCGACCGGGACGGCGTTCAATTGCAGCAGAGCGGCATCCGTTCATTTTCATGACGGGAGCGACCGATGAAGGCCTCGTTTGTCAGAACGTATCTGGTTGCCACCGCTCTTGCCTGGGGAGCGTGCCCTCCACTGCCCGCCGCTGCGGCGTCGGAGGGGGCGAAGGCGTATCTCGAATGGTCGGATGGCGTGCGCAGACAGTGCGACAGGGCGGGAGGCGATGCGCAGCGCTATCGCTGCATGGCGGACGCTCATATCTCGGATGGGCGCGTGCCACCGGACAAGATCGAATTTTGCCGCAGCAGGGCGGCGCAACTGCGGGAGAGCCGGCCGGGCGATCGCGATCAGTCGCTGTGGATGTGCCTGTCACGCGAGGGCAAGCGTCATGCCGAGCGAGGCGCGGCGTCCTCCGGCGCGCCGTCGCCGCGCGAGCGGGTGGCGGCGCAGCGGGCCGATTCGGCGGCTGGCACGGCGATCGATCCACGGCAGGACAGGATGGCGCGGCAGCCCGCCTGCGAGGCATGGGCAGCCGACAATATTGGTGACCCCGGCCTGCGAAAGTCCTATATGGCGCGCTGCCTGCACGGGCAGGGAACGCCGGAATCCCTTGGAGCCGGCTACAGCAAGAGGCCCATGCCTCTCGCTGCCGCAGCGCCGACGGGTGACGCCGGTGCGGTGCGCGCGAAGAATCGCGACTGGTGCGCGAAACAGAACGCCGGTCGCGGCGGCTCCGGGTATCTGCGCTACGACTGCGATTGCGTCGATCGCGAAACTGCTCGTCATCAGGCCGAGGGCCGGCTGGCCGAGCGGATGATCGCGCAGCAACAATTCGACCTGAACCCCTGCGTGAACCGGGCGGCGACCGCCGACCAGGTGGTCGCCGGCATGCTCGATCCGGGCATGCGCAGGATGTATGGCAGCGAGGCGCGTGCGAATGCGATCGAGGCCTGTTACCGGCGCGCGGTGGAGCGCGACATGGACGTGTCGGAGCTGGCTGATTACGGTCGCCTGCGTGGTCAGTTGTCGCAGCGATGCAACAAGGCGGGGTTGTAGGCGGGGGCGCCAGCCACGCGGCGCTCTGTTCAGGTGCCGCTGCCGAAGTAGTGGCGAAAGGCCTCGTCCGAGGTCTGGGTGTTCAGCTCATGAACCTGCATCGGCATCATTACGCTGCCGCTCGACCACAGATAGTGCTTGCGGAACC
>CAZEDA010000644.1:0-2150 GCA_964510915.1 uncultured Rhodocyclaceae bacterium
GAGAAGCAGTAGTTCGTGGTGCCGTCGCCGCGCAGGAAGTGCGTGGTGTCGAAGGCGAACAGCGAGGCCTCGGTACCGCTGAACTGATTCACCGTCCGGATCGCGCCGGAGCCCGTGTCCACATTGCCGGTGTTGGAGAGCAGCAGCTGCGTGGTGTTCGGAGAACCGCCTGTCGCTTCCTCCTCGTAGAACGAAAGGCCCGTCGAAGTCGCGGCGAGGCGGCCCTTGAACAGGCAGCCCGGAATGCCGCCCGAAGGGTCCTTGCCGCAGTAGTTCATGGTGAAGACGCCGAACGGATTGGTGCTGGTAGGCGCCTGCGTCACGGACACGTGGATGTAGATGTCCATCGCCTGACCGTCCGACTCGTTCTCGAACCAGATGTGCGTGACCATGGGAGCGCTGTTCGAGGCGCGCGTCGAGCGCACGATGCCACGCATGTAGTTCGCCTGGCTGCCGGCGCTGCCGCCTCCGGAGTTCGAGGCGGAAGCCTTGCTCCTCGAGTCGCACTTCGATTCGTCGACGAGCGCCACGTAGTCACCCTGGTTCACCAGCGCATCGGGACGCAGCGCCCCCAGAATGCACATGATCATGTTGACCGTCCCGATCCGGTCGGTGGTCGCATCCTGCACGTACTCGTTCTGCGCATCGGTGTAGTAGGGCGACGTGGATGGCGGCGTGGCAATCGCGGACAGCGGTACCGAAGCACCGGCGGCGGCGAGCGTGGCCACCACGATTCGGCGAAGGCGGGGAGTCATGGCGAGTTCTCCTGTCTCGGATGGGCGCTGTCTATCAGTTTGCGGTGACGACGGAAACGCTGGACGGCGTGGTGACGCCGCTGACTGCCGCACCGGCCGAAGGGGAGGACGATCCGCCGCCGCCGCCACAGGCGGAAAGCGTGGCGATGACGAGCGCAAGAAGGGCGATGGAGGATTTCGACATGATGTGGTTCCCTGTGCGAAGGATCGAGTTCGAGTTGTCAGGATTCAGACTGTGACGGTTCAGCGAGCCGGGTCCGGCGGAGGCTGAGCAGCGGCGTTGGCAGGGGTGCTGCGCTCCGCTGTGCTCTGAGAGCCGGGCTGGGGCAGCGAGAGGTGCACCGGCTGTCCGTTGCGCAGAAGCGTGACGGCGTCGTGGTCGACTCGCGCTACGACGTAGCCGCCCGGAATCTCTTCACCCTGGAATGCCGCGAGCGGTTCGCCCGACTGCGCGGGGCGCAGGACGGCCTGACCGGGCGCGGATCCGGAGAGGACGATGCCGGTGAGCACATAGGTCATGGAAGACGAATCGGCCGGTCTTCGGCCCGGCGGCGTCGGACTGGTGTCGCCGAACAGGGCGGCGAGACGGTGCGGGACGACCGGCGCGTGGCGTGGGGCAGTGACATCGGCGGCAGCCGAGGCGGGTGTCGTCCACCCTTGCCATGTCCAATGGGCGCCCACGGCCGCGAGACTGGTGACCCCCAGCAGATTGAAGACGTTTGCTCCGAGACGCCACCACACGGTATCCGACCATTCCCATGCTCTCGATACGCGCGTTAACGGCCGGAGACCCCCATTCTTGAACAGGCCGGCAAGGCCTTGCCGCCCCGGCAATGCCGCTCCGCCTGCGGGCCCGGACCGGCAATCCGGTGCTGCCGTCATGGAAAACGCTAAGCGGTTGATCCGGAAAGGAACGAGGCGGCACCACCACGTTGGCATGGCTGCTGCAATCAGGGAGCCGTCATCCGACCGTCTGCGAGGCCGTCATGCTGGACCGAATCGAGCGCACTTTCGAACCGCACCTCCGGGCTCTCCGGCTGCGCGGGCAGCGCAGTGAGTTGCTCGCCGCCAACATCGCCAACGCGGACACGCCGCACTTCAAGGCGCGTGACTTCGATTTCAATGCGGCCTATCGCAGCGCCGTCGCGTCGTCCGACCTGCGGCTCGCCCGCACCCATGAGCGGCATCTGGGCGGTGGCGCCGGTCCGTCGACGGGGGCGACCGTGCAGTTCCGTCACCCGGTCCAGCCGTCCATCGACGGCAATACCGTGGAACTCGATGCCGAGGTGGGGCGCTACTCGGAGAACGCGCTGCGCTACCAGGCGGCGCTCACCTTCACCAGCAGCAGGATCCGTGGCCTCCTGTCGGCCATTCAGGGTCAGTGATCCCTGAGAC
>CAZEDA010000645.1:0-2133 GCA_964510915.1 uncultured Rhodocyclaceae bacterium
GCGGCGATGTTCTCGCCCGAGCGGCGGATGATGTTCTTCTTGCGGTCCATGAAGTAGAAGACGCCTTCCTCGTCCCGCACCGCGACGTCGCCGGTGTGGAACCAGCCGCCGGCCCAGGCCTCCTCGGTCGCTTCCTCGTTCTTGAGATAGCCGGAGAAGAAACCCTTGCGGGGCGTGGCGGCGCTGTGCCGCACCACGAGTTCGCCAGGCGTGCCCGCCGGCTGCTCGTTCATGTTCTCGTCGACCACGCGGGCCTCGGTGCCGAAGGCGGGCTTGCCGAAGGAGCGCGTGTGGATCTTGCGCGGCTCGTGGTTGTCGCTGATGAGGCGGCCGGTCTCGGACATGGCCCACATCTCGACCAGCGCCATGCCGAAGCGCTTCTCGAACGTCTCGTGCAGGCTGGGCTCGACGCCGGCGCACAGCGCAAAGCGGACCTGGTGCTGCCGCTCCAGCGGATCGTCGGCAAGCTTGAGCAGCACATTGGGGATGATCCCCTGGAACTGCACGCAGGTCGCGCGGGTGACGACCAGATCCTTCCACCATGTGCTCGCGTGGAACCGGTCCGGAAAGATGAGGCACCCGCCAAGATGCAGCATGGCAGGGGCCGAGATGGACAGACAGTTGGCGTGATGCAGCGGCAGCGGGTTGTACAACCGCTCCACGCCCTCCTCCATCTTCAGGCGCCCACCCAGATGGATGTAGCACAGGCCGAAGTGATGGAAGTACTCGTTGGTGAGAATGCAGCCCTTCGGCCGGCCGGTGGTGCCGGAGGTGTAGAGCAGCGCGGCCTCGGTGGTGCCGTCGGGCTTGCCGGCGAGCGCCGGCGTCGGCGCCTTGGGCAGCACCTCGGGGAAACGTTCGAAGGACAGCACCGGGATCGTCCCGCCGAGACTCGCGGAAACCGCCTGCATGTCCTCCAGGCGATTGTCGACGGCGATGGCGAGGCACGACTCGGAGTGCTCCACCACGTAGGCGATTTCCTCGCGGCGGTAGTCCGGGTTGATGGGCACGACGCTCACGCCCAGGGCATTGAGCGCGTAGTAGTGAAAGAAGAACTCGGGCCGCTGCTCGAACAGGATCGAGACGCGATGACCCAGCCCGTATCCCGCCGCGGCATAGCGGGCCTTCATGCGCTCGACGCCCTCGGCTGTCTCGCGCCAGGTGATCTCCATGCCATCCGGGTGATAGGACCGGCCGGGCATCGGCGGCACGGCGTAGGCAGGACGGTCGGGCCAGCGGGCGACCGTGCGCTGGAAGGTGTCGTGGAGCGTTCCGTGGGACAGGGCGTCGAACATGGCGGTGGTCCGGTGAAGGTCGTGGAAAAAGGGGTCAGCGTGCACGCCGTACGGCGCGCTTTCGGGGAGCAGGCGCGTCGGCGACGGCCGCGGGAATTTCGATCATCCGGCTCGTGAGCACGTCGGAGGCTTGCGCGATGTGCGCACGCGCGAGCTTTTCCGCCGCGGCAGGCCGGCCGGCGATCACTTCGTCGAGGATGGCTTCGTGCTCGTTCCAGATGTCGTCCGGCGTGGTGCCGCGCAGGAGCACCTCACCCATCACGCGGCGCAGATAGCTCCAGTGCGGGCCGCTCACTTCCGCGATGAGCGGATTGCCGGACAGGCCGTAGAGAAAGAAGTGGAAGTCCATGTCCGCGGCGATCATCCGCGTGATGGACTTGCTGCGGACGGCAGCGCGCCCCCGGGCGATGAATGCAGCACCTTCCGTGCTGGCGGCAGCCGCGTTGCGCTGTGCCGCGTTGGCAGTGGCCAGCCCGTCCATCACCGCTCGTACCTCGTAGAGATTGCGGACACGATCCGCCTCGAGCGGCGTGACCATGAGCCCGCGCCCCGGCGCATCGCAGAGCAGACCGTGGCTGCGCAGCAGCAGCAGCGCCTGCTGGACCGGCTGACGCGACACGCCGAGCGATTCGGCGATCTCTTCCTGGATCAGGCGGTCCTCGGGGCCGAACTTGCCCTCGGTGATCTCCCCGAGGATGGCCTCGTAGACCTGATCGACCAGGGACTGCTGCGGAGCAAGGGAGCGCATGGCCACGGTGGCTGGACGGCGGGAGCCGGGTTACGGGATGGACGCCAGTATAGCATTCTGAATTCAGAATACAGAATACCATTCGGATCG
>CAZEDA010000646.1:0-2131 GCA_964510915.1 uncultured Rhodocyclaceae bacterium
AGTGGCTCTCGCTGCTGCCGGCAGCGTTGCTCGCCGAGGACCCCTGGCTGCTCCTCTACAACGCGCATGTGTCGTCGACCACGGCACCAGCGGAGGCTATCGCAGCCGCCGAAGCCGCCTACGGCCATTTTCGCGAACTGGGCGACGAGGACGGCCAATTGAGTGCTGTCTTCGCGCTGATGGAGACGATGCTGATGGGCGGGGCGTCCTACAAGCCGTGGGACCGCTGGATCGACGTCCTTGCCGGACTGCTGGCGTCCCGCCCGCCGACCGACCCGGCCCAGGCGGTTCGGGGGTGGCATACCCTCCTCTACACGTGCCTGTACCGCCGCCCGGGTCACCCGATGATCGCCAACGCGGTGAGGGCCCTGGAGCGCGAACTCCTCGCCGGCAATCTCCACCCCACCCAGGCGGTCCAGGCCGCCACCGGACTGATCGCGTACGCGCATTTCTGCTGCGACGAAGCGCTTGCGGCTCGCGTCATCGCGGTGCTGGAGCGCTGGTTAGCCGGCGAGCAACTCGCGGTGATGTCCCGTGCGCTCGCCATCGGGTGGCTCGCGGTCTGGTACTTCTTCGACGCGCGCCACGAGAAGTCGTTGCAGTTCGCCGAGGCCGCGCACGCTCTGGCGATCCGGCACGGGTTCGCAGCACAGGCAGGCATTCACGCCTGGTACCGGCTGCAGTGCCTCGTGCACCTCGACCGCCTCGAGGCTGCCAATCAGGGCGCCGCCCGCCTCCGAGCGACGAAAGGCAACGCGATGGAAGCACCGCCCGAGTGCTACGCAGCGACTTGCGATGCGCTGGTCCACTTCTCCTCGGGCGACATTGGGAGAGCCATCGAAGTCGGGGAGCGAGGCCGCGCCGCGTGGCGCGAAAGCGGTTTCATCATGGCGGGACTCGCCTGGGCGCAATCGATGCAGGCCGTCTATCGGATGGCCGCCGGAGACTTCGACATCGCGGAGGCGCTCATCGCAGACTCGGAAGCCGGGCTTGCAGGCACCGTCTGCAACTATCCCGACGCGCTATATGCCGGTTTGCGCGCGTACGCGGCGCTGAAGCGTGGCAATGAGGCCGGTGCGATCGCGCACATGAAGGACTGCCTCGCGAAGGGCTTCAGTCACAAGCGCATCGCCGCGCTGTATTGGGCCAGACCTTTCCTGCCTGCGCTCTTCTCGCTCGCCTGGAAGGAGAACATCGAACGGACACGCGTAGCCGATCTGGTGGCCGAGTGGCGCATCGAACCGCCCTCTCCGGATGAACTGCACTGGCCCCACAGCCTGGAGATCACCCTGCTCGGCAGCTTCGAACTGCGGCGCCTCGGCCAGCCGCTCGACTTCGGAAGAAAAGCCCCGAAGAAGCTGCTCGCATTGCTCAAGGCGATCGCACTGAGCGGTGACCGCGGCCTGTCCGTCGAGTCCGCCCGCAATCTGTTCTGGGCGGACCAGGAGGGCGACGCCGCCGTCGCAGCCCAGGCTGCGGCGCTCTACCGGTTGCGCAAGATCCTCGAATTGCCGGAGGCCATTCGGCTGACCGAGGGGCGCCTGTCGCTGGACCCGGCGCTGGTGTGGGTCGATACGAACGCCTTCGAGAGGCTCGCGCAAAGTCCGGATGCACGGGACCACGTGCGGGCGCTCGACCTGTACCGCGGCCCTCTGCTGCCGCACGACGACGATCAGCCCTGGAGTGCCGGCCAGCGTCTGCAGTTGCGTGACACCTTCCTGCGACTGGTGGAACGAGTTGCGCAACCCCTGGAGGCATCGGACCCCGACTCCGCCGAGCGCCTGTATCTCCGCGGCATCGACGCCGAGCCCCTGGCGGAACGTCTCTACCAGGGACTCATGCGCTGCCACGGCCTGCGAGGACGCAAGGCGGAGGTCGCCGCTGTCTTTCGGCGTCTGCGGCAGACCCTGTCGGTGGTGCTCGGCATCGCGCCTTCAGAAGAGTCGGAGCGCCTTCGCCGGCAGATCGTCGAAGGCGCCTGAGCCCGCAGGCGCGCCCTTCTGCCTCAGGGCAACCGGTAGTCCACCTTCTGCTGGCAGCTCCATTGCGCCGTGTTCAGGTTCGCAGGAACGCACTTGAACGACCAGCCGCCCGTGACGCCCGTGAACTTCCCGGTGCCGGCGGTGAACTT
>CAZEDA010000647.1:0-2127 GCA_964510915.1 uncultured Rhodocyclaceae bacterium
AGCGGCAGCTTGAGGATCCTGACTTCGGCCACGGCAGGCTGGCGCCGCAGCGTTTCCGAGAACTCGCGGATGGTGCCGACAGCCACACGGTAGTCGCCGTTGAAGGGAAGGATTTCGCCCGAGACGCGTGCCGCTTGCCGCATGGGCGTCCCGGCAGGCACGAGGGGGGAGCCGCCCGAGAAGACTGTTCCGATGTCGGTATATCGCGTGTGCTTCCAACTCAGGCCGTTCAGGCGGACATTGGGGTGTGCCTCCAGACCGGCGCTCACCACCGCGAAAGCCGTTTCAGGGGTTCTGGCGGTCGTGCGCAGTCGTTCGAAGGCATCCACGGTCTGCTTCAACACGCCCGAACTGACCGGGGCCTTCGGGAACTGCCGTGTCAGTTCCGAGTAGAGCGACTGATAGCGCGTGGTCTCCTGCGCGAGCTTTGCCGCCTCGGCGTCCACGTCCCGGATCCGATGCAGGTCGACCATGAACCAGAGAGCCGCCACGACGGCGGAAGCCCCGCTGGCGAGCAGCAGCCAGCGGGCACTCTGATGCATCACGTACCCCTCGCGCATCGGGGCGGGGGCGAGATTCTCGGTTGGCGCCTTCAGGCCGAGGAGATGCAGTGCGAGTGCGTCGGGCGTCGTGCTGAGCGCGTCCTCGGATACCTTCAGGCGGGATACGAGGGCGGTGTGCGATATCCGCTGTACCCGCATTGCGCCCGGATTCGTTGACAGTGTTCGCTGCAGTTCGGCGAGCGACTCGTCCGGATCGAGCAGCACGACATCGACGATGTCGTCTCCCAGGGTGACCTGGAGCGCGTTCAGGTACAGACGAGTGTTGACGATCTCGGTCGCGAAGGACGTGGTCTGGGTGTCATCCGCGTGCCCCCTGAACGGGGTGAGCCGCGAGAACCGGAACAAGCCGTCCTTCAGAAACGTCTGGCGCAGACCTGCGCTCGTGCGTGAGACGACCAGCAGGTCCGGCGAACGCAGCTTCAGCGGTGCGATCGCGGCGGGCATCACCGTGGGCAGCGGATACAGTCCCGCGATGGGCATCGCCCTGGACTGCATGATTTCGAGCCAGGGGTCGACGAAATCCGTGTCGGTGATCGCGGAGAACAGGTAGCGATCGTCCTTCCGGGCGTTCTTGTCGCGCTCCTGGACCGACGCAGTCGCGAAAGGGCTGGTTCGGTACAACTGCTTCAGCTTCCGCTCGACCATCTCCCGCCGGTCGCGCCCCACCGCGTGGGGCATGGTTTCGAAGCGATAGTCTTCCTCGACGGCATCGACCATGACGTGCACCGGAATGCGGCCACTTACGTCGAGAAGGTCTGCGAAGTCCGCCTCGCCATCCTCGGTCTGGGGGTAGCGATACGTGGAGGCGATCTTGCCTCGCCATACGGCGACCGAGACGCTGTTGCGGGAGATGCAGACGAGAAGCTTCGCGTTCATGTCAGAACTTGAGCTTCCCGATCATTTCGTAGATCGGCGTGAGGATGGAAAAGAGAATCAGCGCCATCAGCACGCCGAGCAGAACGTTCAACGCGGGCCCCATCACCTTGAGGGCGCGTTCGACACCTTCCCGCACGTCCCGGCTGTAGAAGTAGTAGACGTTGAACAATGCAGTGTCCAGGGCGCCCGTGCTCTCGCCCACGCGCAGCATCCGGATCACGAGGGGCGGGAACAGTCCCAGCCGCTGGAATGTGTCGGAGAGCGGCTCCCCGGCGTTGATCTGCTGCCACGCGCCTCGCAGACCTTCGGCGATCACGACGTTGCCGACAATGCCTTCGCTGGTCCGGATGGCGTCCAGGATCGAGATGCCGGACTGGTACATGATGCCGAAGAAGTTGGCGAAGCGGGCCATGATGATCTTCTGCAGCAGCGGACCGATCACGGGGATCCTGAGCTTCAGCGCGTCGAGGGTGCGACGTATGCGAGGGTCCGTTCGCATCATCACGGTGAGGGTCGTGATCGCGATGATGGGCAGACCGATGATGAACCACCAGTAGTGCACGGCGAATTCGGAAGCGGCGATGAGGATGCGCGTCTGCAACGGCAGGTCGACCCGCATGGTGCGCAGCACGCCCACCAGCTGAGGGACCAGGTACATCAGCAGGAACAGCGAGACCGCCACCACCAG
>CAZEDA010000648.1:0-2122 GCA_964510915.1 uncultured Rhodocyclaceae bacterium
CCCTGGGCATGGCGGCCGTGCCGTTCTCCTGGCCCATCGGCATGGGCAAGCGCTTCCACGGCGTCTACGACCTCCACGAGGACCGGGTGCGGGTGTTCCGCGCCGGCGAAGACCGGGTGGCGGACGACCTCGAAGTGCTGCACGGGCTGGACAACCCGGCACTGGCCGAGCGGTTCGCGCCGGAATTCGAGCGGGCGCGCGAGGACATCGAGCTCGTGAAGGAGGCCACGCCGGCCTTCGACCGCGAGCAGTTCCTCGCGGGCAAGCAGACGCCGGTGTTCTTCGGTTCCGCCATCAACAACTTCGGGGTGCGCGAGATTCTCGACGCCATCGTCGACATCGCCCCGCCGCCGCAGGCGCGGGTAGCCTTGCAGGGCCCGGTCGAACCGGAGGGCCGGCAGTTCACCGGCGTGGTGTTCAAGATCCAGGCGAACATGGACCCGGCGCATCGGGATCGCGTGGTGTTCGTGCGCGTGTGCTCGGGCCGGTTCGAGCGCGGCATGCGGCTGCGTCTGCAGCGCACGGGCAAGGAGTTCCGCCCCAACACCGTGGTGTCGTTCCTGTCGCAGCGGCGCGAGCTGCTGGACGAGGCGTTCGCCGGTGACATCATCGGTATCCCGACGCACGGCGGCCTGCAGCTTGGCGACACGCTGAGCGAGTCTGCCGAGCCGCTGCAGTTCACCGGGCTGCCGTTCTTCGCGCCGGAAATCTTCCGCGGTATCGAAGTCGTGAACCCGCTCAAGTCCAAGCAGCTGCGCACGGGCCTCATGCAGCTGGGCGAGGAGGGCGCGATCCAGGTGTTCCGTCCGCTTCGCGGCTCGATCCTGCTGCTCGGCGCCGTGGGCGTGCTGCAGTTCGACGTGGCCGCGCACCGGCTCGCGCACGAGTACGGCGTCGAGGCCCGCATTCTCGCGAGCCCCTACAGTTGCGCGCGCTGGGTCTCGGCCGACGATCCGGCGGAGCTGACGCGCTTCATCGACGGCAACGCGGCGCGGATCGCCCAGGACGCCGCCGACGCCTACGCGGTACTCACGGGGTCGCAGTACGAGATGAAGGTCGTGCAGGACATGTGGCCGAAGATCCGCTTCCACGTGCAGCGCGAGCACGCCGGCCTGCAGCTCGAATCGATCTCCCACTGACCGGACCGTCCATGTTCTTCCGCAATCTGCAGGTCTATCGCCTGGCGGGATCGCCGGGTTCCGTCGAGGCGTTCGAGAAGAGTCTTCAGCGCTTTGTCTTTCACGCCTGTTCCAGCCTGATGCGGGAATCGCACGGCTGGATCTCGCCGCGCGGCGACGAGCGGCTGGTCTTCACGCTGGGCGGGCACTGGCTGATCGCGCTGGGCACCGAGCAGAAGCTCCTGCCCGCGTCGGTGGTGAAGCAGGAAGTGCAGCAGCGCGCCGCCGATATCGAAGCCCGCACGGGCTTCAAGCCGGGACGCAAACGCCTGCGCGAGATGCGCGACGAAGTCACCGATGAACTGCTGGGACGGGCCTTCAGCCGCTACACGACCACGTTCGCGTGGATCGACCCGGAAGGCAAGTGGCTCGTGCTGGACGCCGCGTCGCCGAAGAAGGCCAATGACCTCGTGGACTGGCTGCACAAGTCGGTGGAGGAACCGGGCTTCGAACTTCTCAAGACGGAGCGGGCACCCAGTTCGGCCATGGCGGAGTGGCTGTCGGAACGCGACGGCCCGCCCGGCTTCTCGATCGATCGTGAGTGCGTCCTGCAGTCGCCTCTCGAAGAGAAAGCCACCGTCCGATACACGCACCACCCGCTGCTCGAGACCAACGAGATCCGCAATCACATCGTCGCCGGCAAGGTGCCCATCCGCCTCGCGCTCACGTGGGAAGGTCGCATCTCGTTCGCGCTGACCGAGAAGCTCGAAGTGAAGCGGCTCGCCTTCCTCGACGTCTTGCGCAGCGAAGGCGAGGGCGACGCGGAGTCGGCAGAGGAGCAGTTCGAATCCGACTTCGCGCTCATGACGACGATGCTGTCGAAGTTCCTCACGGACCTGGTCGAGGCGCTGGGCGGCGAAGCGAAGTAGGGCATCTCGTAGCCCGGACGAGGCGCGAATGCGCCGACTCCGGGGAATGGACGTGGAGAGATGCACCGCCCCCGG
>CAZEDA010000649.1:0-2116 GCA_964510915.1 uncultured Rhodocyclaceae bacterium
GCTCGTCGAGCTTGTCGAGCGAGTCGTAGCGGCCTTCCTTGTCCCAGGCGGGGCGCGCATCGTAGATCGCGCGCTTGAACGCCTCGAAGTCGCGCGAGCCGATCTCCTTGAAGCCGGGATAGGTGAGCGCATTGAAGCTCATGCCCACGTAGCCGCCGGCGGTCACGTCGAGCGCATAGCCCGAAGCCAGCATGAAGCCGTTGGTATTGGTCTCGGAGTCGAGACTTGCCCACGGCACGTCGGCCCGCACGCCGTCGGGCTGACCGCGGACGTTGGAATTGAACGTGACGAACGGCAGACCGAAGATCTCGCCGTTGTTCCCGATCTCGGGTGCGCCGAACTCGAAGAACACGTAGGGCGTGTCGACGTTGGTCAGGCTCTGCAGCGAAATGCCGTAGAGCCCGCTCTGCCCGGCGGGCACCACACGCGGACCGCCGAGGCCGATCGTGACATCCGGCTCCAGGGCGCGCTCGACGAGGTACCGGTAGGGCACGATCGCCTCGTCCCCGTTCGGATTGATGACCTTGAGGTCATACAAGCCTCTCGGCGCATTGCGGAAATCGAAGGTGCCGATGATCGTGGTGGCGTCGATCACCTGGAACGACGCAGGCTCGAACTCCGCGATGTCCGGCCGCACGAGCTTGAGGATGGCCTCCGGCTTGAAGCCCGCTCCGCGCACGGTCATGGTCACCCAGCGGCTGTCGCCACCCTGGTCCTGCGTGACATCGGTGATCTGGAAGGGCAGCACTTCCGCGACGATGCGCGTGGGCACGTTCGACCGGGGGCTCGACCGGCCCTGCACCAGCACGTAGTACTCGCCGGCTCGCGTAGTCGGAACGAGCGCGTACTGGTCGGCGGCGAGCGGGTCTTCCGACGACGCGTCGAAGGCGAAGCCGCTCGGCAGGTCGTTGTAGCGCACGTAAAGCTCGTTGGCAGCCGCGGCCTCGCTCGAATCGACTCGGATACGCAGCGTCTCGCTCGGCGGTACGACCACGCGGTAGAGCTTCACTTCGCCCGCGGAAAGTGACGTGTCGATGGGCACGCCCAGGCGCAGTTCGGCCACCGAGACGTTCAGCGCGTCCTGCGAGGCGCCGATGTTGTTGCGCTCGTCGGCCCCTTCGAACACGTCATTGAAGATGTCCGTGCGCACCAGGATGCGGTACTCGCCGCTCTTCGCAGGCGGCAGCCGGGTTTCCAGCACGCCGGTGTACGTCCCGTCCACGTCGAGCGTCCCGCTGAAATTGACGCGACCGAGCAGGCGATCCCCGAGATCCCATTGCGAATCGGTGGAAAGGTACAGCGCATCGGCCCAGCTCCCGGATGCGGTCGCGCCGGCTGCGTTCTTCACCCGGAACTCGATGCGCACCGGGTCCCCCGACACCACCGACGACGGCGCCGACACGGAGAGCACCTGCAGATCCGACGGGGGCGGCAGCTCGATCAGCACCGGATCCGGCGATGGCGTGGCGTTGTTGTTCTCGCCCCCCGCCTCGAATACTGCGGCGCGCGTCTGCGAGCGGTCCTGCGGAACGTCCGTATGCACGAACACGTAGAACGGCCCCACGAGATCGCGCGGCAGGCGGATATCCTTCGTGACGGAATAGGTGCCTCCGGCAGCGAGACCGCCGTCGTGCTGCACCTGCTCGAGATAGCGGTCCGCGAGAAGATCCAGGAACGGATCGGCAGACAGGTAGATGCGGTCGAACCATCGGCCCTGGTTGGGCGGCACGGCGCCCGGGCCGTCGTTCTTCACCGTGTATGTCACCGTGAGCGTCTGACCCACGAGCAGCCGCTCGGGCACCTGCACGGTGGTGACCTTCAGGTCCGGCGCCGGACGCAGCACCACGTCGATCGGCGCCACGGTCATGTTGTTGCCTTCGTCGAGGAACTCGGGGACGACGTCCTGCTGCAGGGAGACCCGTCCTGCCTCGACGGGAACGGCACCCTGGCCGCCTGCGGCGATCACGTCGGAGTCCGTGAAGACGATCAGGTGGAACCGCCCGTCGCTGCCCTCGGGCAGATCGAAGGCCACGTTCTGGGTGTAGCTGCCGTCGATGCCGAGGCTGCCGTAGCGGCGGAACTCACCCACCTGCAGATCATTGGGGTCGAGCGACGG
>CAZEDA010000650.1:0-2116 GCA_964510915.1 uncultured Rhodocyclaceae bacterium
CTGCTCCGCGTGGATACCGGCTGTCTGGTCGGCCTGCAACCCTCGGTGGACTACGACATCGAGTACGTGGGCAAGATCAAGACGGCGCTTTTCGGCGGCGAGGGCATGTTCTTCGCCACGCTGCGCGGGCCGGGCACGATCTGGCTGCAGTCGCTGCCGCTGTCCCGCCTGGCCAGCCGTATCTTCGCGGCGGCCCCGCAGATGGGCGGCTCCCGCGAGCAGGGTTCCATCCTGGGCGGCATGCTCGGCGGCGCGGCGCTCGGGGGCCTGCTCGGCGGCGACGACGAGTGAGCGACGCCGCAGGCATCGGCTCGCGATTCCGGGGCCGGCTGTTCGGTCCCGGCCTCGCGTCGGACGGTGTCGAGGTGCCCTTCTCGGCGTCGGCGCTGGGCCTCGCCATCGACCACGAGCCGCCGATTGATGTCCCGTCCTGGCCGGGCGTGCGCTGGCGTATCGGCGGGTTCAACAATTCGCAGCTGTTCGTGGAATGGTCGTCCGATGCCGGAGGCTACTCGCTCACAGTGTCCGACGAATCGGCCAAGGCCGCCCTGCTGGCGCACCTGAAGGCGGGGCAGCAGCATGTGCATGCGGTCTCCCGTGGCACGCGACGGGCATCCATGGGCCTGCTGGTCACCCTCGTGGGTGTGCCGCTCCTGCTCCTCGGGCTGTTTCTTTCGCAGACGGACCGCATCGTCGACTGGGCCGTGAGCCGCATCCCGGTGGACACCGAGATCAAGCTCGGGCGCCAGGCCTTTGCGCAGCACAAGGCCACGCTGTCGATCGAGGACGATCATCCGGCGCTGCCCATGCTCCGGGAACTCGGTCGCAAGCTGACGCAGGGCTCCCCGTACCCCTACGAGTTCTACATCGTCAAGGACGCGACGGTGAATGCCTTTGCCATGCCGGGCGGCTTCGTGGTGTTCCACTCCGGCCTGCTTGCCAAGGCCGATAGCGCGGAAGAGGTGGCAGGTGTCCTCGCCCACGAGATCCAGCACGTCGAACGGCGCCACGGTCTGCGCGGCCTGGTGCATTCGGCCGGGTGGCGGGTGATCCTGTCGCTGGTCATCGGTGAGGCCGGCGCATCCATCGCCGGCACCTGGGCCGCGAACCTCGGGGCGCTGCAGTTTTCGCGCTCGCAGGAGACCGAAGCGGATACCCTCGGCGCCAAGCGCCTGATGACATTCCAGATCGATCCGCGCGGCATGGCCACGTTCTTCCGCAAGCTCGCGAGCGAAGGCTCCAACGTCCCGACGCTGCTGTCCAGCCACCCCGCGAGCGAAGATCGCCTCCGGGCAGTGGAAGCCCTGGTGCCCGCCGGCACCACCTTTCCAGCCCTGCCGTACGACTACGCCCGATTGAAGGGAACGCCGTGACCATCGATCTCGCCGGGTTCATCCGAACGATCCCTGACTACCCGAAGACCGGCATCCTTTTCCGGGACATCACGACGCTGATCGCCGATGGCCCCGCGTTCCGCGAGACCATCGACCGTCTTGCCGCCCGCTGCGAGTCGCTGGGTGCCGGCAAGGTGGCGGCGATCGAGTCACGCGGCTTTCTGTTCGGCGCACCGCTGGCTGCGGCGCTTGGCATCGGCTTCGTGCCGATCCGCAAGCCGGGCAAGTTGCCGGGCAAGGTGATCGCGCAGGACTACAGCCTGGAATACGGGCAGGATCGCGTGGAGATGCACGCAGACGCCATCGCGCCGGGCGAGAAGGTCGTACTGGTGGACGACCTGATTGCGACGGGCGGTACTGCACTTGCGGCACTGGCTCTCGTCCGCAGCGTTGGCGCGGTGGTGCAGGAATGCCTGTTCGTGGTGGAACTCCCCGACCTCGGGGGCCGGCAACGCATCGAAACCGCAGGCGTGCCCGTCCATTCGCTGGTGCGTTTCGCGGGGCACTGACGGCCGGACCTGCATCGCAGACCCGGCCTTGCTGCAGTCGAGGCTGCGGGCTTACTTGAGGTCGTCCTTCACGGCGTCCAGGGCTGCCTGGGCGCAGACGCCATCCTGCTCCGCGCTCGCACCGCTCACACCGATCGCGCCGATGTGCTCGCCGCTGCCGGTCTTGATGGGGATGCCGCCCTCGAAGGTCACGAGACCGGGCACGTGGGCGAT
>CAZEDA010000651.1:0-2109 GCA_964510915.1 uncultured Rhodocyclaceae bacterium
ATGCCCACCCGCATCACGTGGGAACTGCCTGAAGGCGTGAAGGCCGGCCCGATCCTCTGGCCCGTCCCCGAACGCATCCCCGTCGGCCCGCTGACCAACTACGGGTACGAAGGCGAGATCTTCCTGCTCACGGAGATCGCCGTCCCGGCGAACTGGCCGGCGGGCCAGCCCCTGCCGCTCAAGGCCAAGGCGGACTGGCTCATCTGCAAGGAGATCTGCCTGCCGGGCGGCACGACGCTGGCGCTGGAAGTGCCGACCGCCGCGGGAGCGCCGACTGCGCATGGGCAATGGGGCGAGCCGATCGCGAAAGCCCGGGCCGCATTGCCGGTGGAGTCCGCCGCCTGGAGCACGAAGGCATCCGTCACCGAGCAGCACATCGTGATCGACGCGAAGCCGCTGGAAGCAGACCAGCGCGGTGTCGAGTCGCTGAGCTTCTTCCCCGATACGCCGGAAATCGTCGACAACCCCTCCCCGCAGACCCTCGAAAAGACTGCGGACGGACTGCGACTGCTGCTCGTCGCTGCGCCGGGCTTCAAGGGACAGGTGAAATCCCTGAGCGGGCTCCTGGTCGCCGAAGGCTCCGGCGGCCGCAAGGGCTGGCAGGTCGCCATGGACTATCCGGGCGGCGCTCCCAAGGTGACCGCCGTGGCGCCTGCGTCCACGGTGTCGGCCGCCGACATCCAGGCTGGCGCGTCTGCGCCAGCGGCGACCCTCGGCTTGCTGATGGCCCTGGTCCTCGCCTTCGGCGGCGGCCTGGTACTCAATCTCATGCCCTGCGTGTTCCCCGTCGTTTCCATCAAGGTGCTGGGGTTCGTGGATCAGGCGCATGGTGACCGCGCCGATCTGCGCAATCACGGCCTCGCGTTTGCGGCGGGCATCGTGGTGTGCTTCTGGATCATCGCCGGGCTGCTGCTGGCCCTTCGCGCGAGCGGCGAGGCCCTCGGCTGGGGCTACCAGCTGCAGTCCCCGCCCATCGTCGCCGCACTGGCCGTGCTCTTTTTCGTGCTGGGCCTCAACCTCAGCGGGTGGTTCGAGATCGGCATGAAGGTGCAGAGCGTCGCGGGCAACGTGGACACGAAGACCGGCCTGCCGGGCGCCTTCCTGTCCGGCATGCTCGCCACGGCGGTGGCGACACCCTGCACCGCGCCGTTCATGGGCGCCGCACTCGGGTTTGCGCTGACCCAGCCTGCCGCGCTCGCCATGGCGGTCTTCACGGCGCTGGCACTCGGCATGGGGCTGCCTTACGTCGTGCTCTCGCTGTTCCCCGCGCTGACGCGATGGCTGCCGCGACCGGGTCGATGGATGGAAACGCTGAAGCAGTTCCTCGCGTTCCCGCTGTATCTCACCGTCGTGTGGCTCGTGTGGGTCCTCGGCGAGCAGCTCGGCGTGACGGCCGCCGCGAAACTCCTGGTGGGCCTCGTCCTGCTGACCGCCGCCATCTGGGCGTGGCGCCGGTTCGGCGGCCTCGCGCAGCCGGCGGGCGTCGCGTTCGCGGTGCTGCTGGGCGTGGGTTCGCTCTGGTTCGCGTGGCCGTCCGGTGAAGCGCAGGCGGGCAAGGCAGCCGCCACGTCCGCAGGGTGGACCGCGTTCTCCGACCGCGAACTCGACAAGCTCCGCGCAAAGGGCGCCGTGTTCGTCGACTTCACCGCGGCATGGTGCGTGACCTGCCAGGTGAACAAGCGGGTCGTGCTGCAGTCGGATGCCGTCGAACAGGCTTTCGCGGCCCGCGGCGTCGCCCGCATGCGCGCGGACTGGACCCACCGCGACGAAGCGATCACCCGCGCGCTTGCGCGCCTCGGAAGAAGCGGTGTGCCGGTGTATGTCGTGTACCCCGCCGGAGGCGGCGCGCCGGAGCTGTTACCGGAATTGCTGACTCGCGAAATCGTCCTCGCCGCACTCGATCGCGCCGTGGGGCCGACTCGCTGAAACCCTGGGAATTGCCACCATGAAGATCGTTGCTCTGACCGCCCTGCTCGCCTGTGTGTCGCTGCCGGTGTCCGCCGCCGCCGTGCCCGGCCAGCCCGCTGCGGATTTCACGCTCACCGACGTCACCGGAAAATCCCTGCGCCTCGCGGACTACCGCGGCAAGTACGTCGTGCTCGAGTGGTT
>CAZEDA010000652.1:0-2105 GCA_964510915.1 uncultured Rhodocyclaceae bacterium
ACGACTACGGCCTCACCACGCCGCAGACCCTCGTGCTGGTGTATCGCATCAAGGAAACGCAACCGCTCGCGCAGTTCGCGTTCGGCGACAAGGTTCCGGACGGTGTCAGCCGCTACATGCTGGAACTGGGCGCCAAGACTGCGTTCACCGTGGCGGACTACCAGTACGACAATCTGATGAGCCTCGTGGACGCCATCGTCAAGGCCGCGGCGGCCGCCAGCGCCGCGCCCGCGGCGGCTCCGGTGCCTGCCGCCCCCGCTTCCGGAAGCCCGGCCCGCTGAATCCGGTGTCGCCGCGAAGCGCAGCCGTTCGAGGACGCGCTCGCTCGACGCTCGGCATGGTCACCGCGGGGCTGGTACTGTTCGTACAACGTTCATTCGAAGTGTTCTGACCTTCGACCCTGTCATCGGAGCTTTCGCCATGTCGCGCATCGTTCGAATCCTGGGTCCGCTGGCTGTGCTGGCCGCCGCCCTTCCCTCCGTCGCTTCCGCCCAGAACGACGGTTACCCGACCTTCCGCCCCGGCCTGTGGGAATACTCGCGCAGCAGCGTGAATGCGCCGCCCGGTGCCAAGCCATTCACGATGCGGGAGTGCGAGGACCCGGGCAAGACCATGCGCGAGCAGGCGGAGAAGATGCGCAAGCAGGGCTGCAAGATCTCGACGCCGAAGCAGAGCGGCAAGACCTTCACCTTCGGGGCGGTGTGCAACTCGCCCAGCAACAAGATCACCACCCGGAGCGTGCTGATGCGCGAGAGCGACAGCGCCCACACGGTGATGATCGAGTCCGAAGGCACCATGGGCGGCCAGGCGATGAAGAGCTCCGAAGTCCTGACTGCGAAGCGCATCGGCGAGTGCCCGAAAAAGTAGACGCGCCGGGGCGTGCCCCGGCGCTGTCGGTCGGCCCCCCGCTGCCGGGACTTTTCCCGGCGCGGTCCCGAAGCACTACTTCTCGATGAACGATCTCGCGGCCACGTCGCTCAGCGGGCCCATCAGATACTGCAGGAAGGTCCGGCTGCCGGTGCTCACCATCACTTCGGCCGGCATGCCGGGCAGCAGATCGAGCTTGCGACCGTCGAGCTTCGCCAGCCCTTCCGGTGTGATCTGCACTCGCGCCAGGTAGTAGGCGCTTCTTCCCTGATCCTCGACGAAGCGGTCGCCGGACACGGCGATCAGCTTGCCTTCGATATCCGGCGTCGTGCGCGCGCTGAAGCCGTTGAAGCGGATCTTCGCCTCCTGGCCCACACTCACGCGGTTGATGTCTGCCGGTGAGAGCTTGGCTTCAATGATGAGGCTTTCGTTCTGCGGCACGATGTCCAGCAGCCGGCCGCGTTCGGGGATCACCGCGCCGATCGTGTGAACGGCGAGCCCGATCACCACCCCTGAGCTGGGCGCCTTCACGACCGTGCGATCGACGAGGTTCTGCAGCGAACCGAACCGCTCGCGCAGCCGGAACAGTTCCGACTGCACCTCGCCCAGTTCCACGGAGACCTCCTTCTCGAAGTCCTTGCGCAGCTGGAGCATCGTGAGCTTCGCCTTGCTGATCTCCACTTCCGTCGACGCGATGTCCGAGCGCACGGCCTCGTGGCGGCTCTCGCTCTCGGTCGCGCTGCGTTCGATCTCGCGCACCTTCTGGCGCTGCACGTAACCTTCCTTCAGCAGGTCGCGGTAGTCGGCGAGCTCGCCACGGTAGGAGCCCATGAGCTGTCGGGACATCTGCTCCTGCGCCCGCAGACCGGCGAGCTTGCCCGACAGTTCCTCGATCTGACGCTGGTACAGCGCGACCTCTCCCTCCTGCGCGCGGCGTCGTGTCTCGAACGTCTGGGTCTGCTGGCGCATGGCTTCCCGCGCGCGAACGTCATCGCCGGACTGTGTCAGCTCGGGCGGAAAGGCGATGCGGGACAGGCCGTCTCGCTCCGCGACCAGGCGCGCCTCGCGTGCCGTAGCAATCAGCAGCATCCCGCGGGCTTCCGCGAGCTGCGCACCGGATTGCGCGGATTCGAGCGTGAGGAGCGTCTGCCCCTTTTCGACGACATCGCCATCGCGGACGTGAATCGCCTTCACGATGCCGCCCTCCAGATGCTGCACGGTCTTGCGGTAGTTCTCGA
>CAZEDA010000653.1:0-2101 GCA_964510915.1 uncultured Rhodocyclaceae bacterium
TCGCACCACCGGGCCTGCGTGGTCGCGAGCGAGTGCGTGGGCGAGACCCACGACGACGCCGTGAGCGTCACGTCGGCCTGGGCGCCAGTCGCGAACCAGAGTGTGGCGCCGGCGAGGCCGGCCAGGATCTTCTTGCTATGGAACATCGGTCGTCGCTCCTCCAGCGATTCGTTCTTCAGCTGAATGCCTGGATGCCCGTCTGCGCGCGCCCCAGGATCAGTGCGTGTACGTCGTGTGTTCCCTCGTAGGTGTTCACCACCTCGAGGTTGAGCATGTGGCGGATGACCCCGTATTCGTCGGAGATGCCGTTGCCGCCCAGCATGTCCCGCGCGACCCGTGCGATGTCCAGCGCCTTGCCGCAGGAATTGCGCTTCATGATGGAGGTGATCTCCACCGCCGCGGTGCCCTCGTCCTTCATGCGGCCCAGGCGCAGGCAGCCCTGGAGCCCCAGCGTGATCTCGGTCTGCATGTCCGCCAGCTTCTTCTGCACCAGCTGGTTGGCGGCAAGCGGCCGGCCGAACTGGTGCCGGTCGAGGACGTACTGGCGGGCAGTGTGCCAGCAGAACTCGGCCGCGCCCAGGGCACCCCACGCAATGCCGTAACGCGCGGAGTTGAGACAGGTAAACGGCCCCTTGAGGCCTTCGACGTCCGGAAAGCGGTTTTCTTCGGGGACGAACACATCGTCCATGACGATCTCGCCCGTGAGCGAGGCGCGCAGCCCGAACTTGCCGTGGATGGCCGGGGCCGAGAGCCCCTTCATGCCCTTCTCGAGCACGAAGCCGCGGATGCGTCCGTCGTCGGTCTTGGCCCAGACCACGAACACGTCGGCGAAGGGCGAATTGCTGATCCACATCTTGTTGCCCTTCAGCGAATAGCCGCCGGGCACCGACCGCGCCCGGGTGACCATCGACGCCGGGTCCGAGCCGTGGTTGGGTTCGGTGAGGCCGAAGGCGCCGATCCACTCGCCCGTGGCGAGCTTGGGAAGGTATTTGCGACGCTGCGCCTCGGTACCGAACTCGAAGATCGGGACCATGACCAGCGAGGACTGCACGCTCATCATGGAGCGGTAGCCGGAATCCACCCGTTCGACCTCGCGGGCGATGAGTCCGTAGCAGACGTAGTTGAGGCCGGCGCCGCCGTACTCCTCGGGGATGGTGGGGCCCAGCAGGCCCAGCGAGCCCATCTCGCGGAAGATGGAGGGGTCCGACTGCTCGTGGCGGAAGGCTTCCAGGACCCGGGGGGCCAGCTTGTCCTGGCAGTAGGCGCGCGCGGAGTCGCGCACCATCCGTTCGTCCTGCGTCAGTTGCTGCTCGAGAAGCAGCGGATCGTCCCACTGGAAGGGGACCTTGCTCGAGGCCATGGGGAAACTCCTGCGGTTGCCGCGCCGGCGTGGAGGCTGCCGGCGCTCAGCAGGCGAGGATACTACGCCGGCACCACCGCGGTGACCTCGATCTCCACCAGCGCCGCATCCTCGATGAAGTCCACCACCTGGACGGCCGTCATGGCCGGGAAGTGGCGGCCGATCACCTCGCGGTAGACCGCCCCGATCTCCCGGCCGGCGGCCACGTAGGCGCGCTTGTCCCGCAGGTACCAGGTCATCCGGACGATGTGTTCCGGCTTGGCGCCGCCCGCGGCAAGGACGGCCACCACGTTGAGCAGCGCCTGGCGGGTCTGGCCCACCAGGTCGAACACCTTCCACTCGCACTGCTCGTCCCAGCCGACCTGCCCGCCCACGAAGATCTGGCGGCCGGTCGCAGCGATCCCGTTGGAGTAGCCCTTCGGGCGGGCCCAGCCGGGAGGCTGGAGGATGTCGAGGCCGGGGGTGTCAGAGGGAGGCATGGCATCTCCAGGGAGCGTCGTGACCCGGGTGGCGCCCGGGGAGGGTGGCGTTCTTGTTGAGGTTGTCCCGGACGGAGTCCGGGCTACGGTGCTCGGAATTCGCGTTGTCGTGAAAGGACGTGCCGTAGCCCGGGCTCCGCCCGGGTGCGGTGGTGGCTTCGTCGATGGTTCCCCGGACGGAGTCCGGGCTACGGTGCTCGGAATTCGCGTCGTCGGAAAAAGAGGCAACGTAGCCCGGGCTCCGCCCGGGTGCGGTGGTGGC
>CAZEDA010000654.1:0-2093 GCA_964510915.1 uncultured Rhodocyclaceae bacterium
CCGGCATGGACCCCGACAACCTGCCGCAGAGCGACCCGAGCAAGATGAACTTCGCGACCGGAGAAGGCGCCAACGCCGCCAAGGCGTGGAAGGACATCTGGGGCTGCGGCCAGGGCATCGGCGCCATCCGCGAGGTGGTGCCCGCGGGCGACCTCGTGGCCCGCTTCAAGCGCGAGTTCGCCGAGGCGAAGGCAAACCTCTGCAGCCGCTGAAGCGACCGAGGTTGCAGAGGATCGGGCCTGCGGCTGGAAACGCGCCGAAGGTCAGCGCCGGCCGGCCGCGCGCGCCTCTCGGGCCATCTCGACGGCGCCTGGACTGGAGAGACTCTCCAGGAACGCGATCAGTTGACGCTTCTGGGCCTCGGTGAGCCCGAGCCTGCGCAGGGCCAGATGCCGGCCCGGGTCGGCGCCACCGCCGTCGTCGTACCAGTCCACCACCTCGCGCAGCGTGGCGAGCGAGCCGTCGTGCATGTACGGGGCGGTCAGCGCGACGTTGCGCAGGCTGGGCGTGCGAAACGCAAAGCGATCCGCCGGATTGCCGGAGACCGCGGCGCGCCCTTCGTCGGCGATGGCCTTGCGCGGACCGAGACGCCCGTTGATCCTGGCCCACTCGATACCGATGTTGTGGAAGCGATTGTCCGTGAAGGCGGCATACGCACCATCGATGCGGTGGCACGTGTCGCAACTCGACCAGACGAACACGGTATAGCCGGCCCGGGCGTCGCGCGACAGCGCCTCCGGCTCACCGCCATAGCTGAAACGATCGAAGGCGGAACCGCCCGCGGAAAGGCTGCGCTCGTAGGCGGCCAGCGCGGCGGGCAGCGTGCGCGACGTCAGCCCCTCTCCCGGAAACGCATCCGCGAAGGCACGGGCATAGTCCGGCATGTCCTGCAGCCTTGCCAGGAGCGCCTCCGGCGAGGGATTCCACTGCTCGTTTTCGCTCAGAAGCGGCCCCCACACCTGCTCCTCGAGACTCGCAGCACGGCCATCACGGAAGAGAGGTGCGGCAAGCCCTGCGTTGAGCAGCGATGGCGCATTGCGCGCCAGTTGTCTGCCACTGCGCCCGACAGCGACGGGCGAGGTTCCGGCGGCGAAGCCCTCCTCGGGCACGTGGCAGCTCGCGCAGGCGATGGTGCCGTCGGACGACAGTCTCGGATCCATGAACAGGCGCCGTCCCAGCGACACCTGCGTAACATCGGGCACAGCGGTCGGGCGGGGCAGTCCAAGCGCTGTCGGCGTATCGCCTTCGACGGGTGTGCCGGCAAACAACGCAAGCGCGACGAGACAAGGCCGCACCCAGCGCCGGATGCGATGGTTCGCGGACCCGGCAACCATCGGTGCCACGCCCGGGAGCGGGCGCGCCTCGAGCTCTCCCCGGAACCACCACCTTGGCGAGACCCGTCCCCGACGCATCATCCGGCAGACCCGCGCGGGCTTGGGGTTCCCAGCGAAGCGTCGATCACGCGGCGAGGGCTTTGCGCTGGCTGATCAGCTCGATGATCCCCGCCGTGGTCTGCCGGGCGCCGGTCTGCAGATACTCCATCGCATTCAGGGACGCCACGTGGGCCGCGTCGGACGATCCGCCTACGGCATCCTCGACCACGCGGCAGTAGTAATCGCCCTGATGGCCGTCGACGAACGTGTAGTGCACACAGACATCGGTCAACCCGCCGATCAGGATCAGCGTCTGAGCCTTGAGGCCCTTCAGCAGAATCTCCAGCTCGGTACCGTAGAAGGCGGAGTAGCGGCGCTTGCGGATGAAGTAGTCGTCCTCGCGCACGCCCATTTCCTCGGCAGCCAGTGGCGTCCCCGGCTCGCCGCGCAGGCAGTGCACCGTTTCCGTCCCGTCGAGCTCACGGCCGTAGTCCACCATGTTGCGGCGATGCTCTTCCTGGATGAACACCATCGGCATCCCCGCGGCGCGCGCAGCCTGCACGACCTTGAGCGCGTTCATCATGTTGGCGCGGTATCCGGGCATGACCGGAATACCGGCCTTGAAGTCCATGAAGGCGGACTTCTGGATGTCGATGACGAGGAGGACGGCGTTTCCGACAATCGTGGGCTGGGTGGGCATGGAGGAGCTCCTTTCGTTCC
>CAZEDA010000655.1:0-2090 GCA_964510915.1 uncultured Rhodocyclaceae bacterium
CACAAGGTGCTCACGCAGGGGTTCAGCACCTTTCTCCACCGTCGCCGCGCGCGGCGGCACTTCGAACGCCGGCCCGTCGCCGCGACCCGGCTTGCGGTTCCCCACTCCGCGGCGCCGGACGCGCCGGCACCCGGGCAGGACCTGCTCGCCGCAGCCTCGGAGGCCCCGGACGCGCTGCTTGCCCGGTTGCAGTCGAACGCCAACGGGCTGGACAGCGCCGAGGCTGCCAGGCGTCTCGCGCGGGACGGTCCGAACGACGTCCAGCACGAGCCGCCGCTGCCGGCATGGCTGCATCTCTGGCACTGCTACCTCAACCCGTTCAACCTCCTGCTCACCGCGCTCGCGCTGCTGTCCTTCCTGAGCGCGGACGCGAAAGCCACCGTGGTGATCGGTGTGATGGTGGCGCTCAGCACTGTCATCCGCTTCGTCCAGGAGGGGCGGTCCCAACGCGCGGCGGAAAGCCTGCGGGCCATGGTCGGCAACACCGCCACCGTCATTCGCCGACCGGCCGCCGCCGTCTCGCCCCCGACGCCGGTGGTACCGCAGGACATTCCGCTGCACGACGTGGTCGTCGGCGACATCGTCGTGCTCTCTTCGGGCGACATGATTCCCGCGGACTGCCGCGTGCTCACCGCGAAGGACCTCTTCGTCGCCCAGGCCGCGATGACCGGCGAATCGATGCCCGTAGAGAAGTTCGCCGCCGCGTTGCCGCCCAACGAGGGTGCGGCTGCACGGACGGCCCTCGACCAGCGCAATCTTCTCTTCATGGGCACCAACGTCGTGTCCGGCACGGCGACGGCCGTGGTGCTGGCCACGGGCGGGCGCAGCTGGTTCGGCGCGCTGGCCGCACACGCCACGACGCGCGAGACGGCGCCGAACGCGTTCCAGGCGGGCGTCAACAGCGTGAGCTGGCTGCTGATCCGATTCGCCGCCGTGATGGTGCCGATCGTCCTGCTCGTGAACGGCTTCACCAAGGGCGACTGGCTCGAAGCCTTCCTCTTCGCACTGTCCGTGGCCGTCGGGCTCACGCCCGAAATGCTGCCGATGATCGTCACGACCACGCTGGCCAAGGGTGCCGTGCTGCTCTCGCGGAAGAAGGTGGTGGTGAAGCGGCTGGACGCCATCCAGAACTTCGGGGCCATGGATGTCCTGTGCACCGACAAGACCGGCACGTTGACCCAGGACAAGATCGCTTTGGCCCGCCACGTGGATGCTTACGGCGACGACACGGACGAGGTGCTCAACTTTGCCTTCCTCAACAGTTTCTATCAGACCGGACTCAAGAACCTGCTCGATCACGCGGTGCTCGAGCATCTGGAACTGCCGGTCGAGATGAAGCTGAAGGACACCTACCGCAAGGTCGACGAGATCCCCTTCGATTTCCAGCGCCGGCGCATGTCGGTGGTGGTGGCGACGCTGGAGGGCGGGCAGGACCGCCACCACGAACTCATCTGCAAGGGCGCGGTGGAGGAGGTGCTGGCCGCCTGCACGCATGTGCGCGTGCAGGAGTCGCAGGACGCCAGCCTCGATGGCGAGCGCGACATGCCGGTCCTGCCGCTGGACGCCGCACTGCGCGATCGCACCCAGGCCGTCACCGCGAAGCTCAATGCCGAAGGATTGCGTGTGGTTGCCGTCGCCGTGAAAAGGCTGGCGCCCGACCAGAGCGTGTACTCGGTGGCCGACGAAGCGGGCCTCACGCTGATCGGCTACATCGCGTTTCTGGATCCGCCGAAGGAGTCCGCCGCCCCCGCGCTCGGCAAGCTCGCTGCGCACGGCATCGCCGTGAAGGTGCTCACGGGCGATAACGAACTCGTCACCGTGCAGGTATGCCGGCAGGTCGGCCTCGGGGACGGTCCGGTGCTGCTGGGCTCCCAGGTTGGCGCCATGAACGACGACGAGCTGAAGGCGGCGGTCGAGACGCATCGCATCTTCGCGAAGCTCGCACCCCTCGAGAAGGAACGGATCGTCCGCGCGCTCCGGGCCAACGGCCACGTCGTGGGCTTCATGGGGGACGGCATCAACGACGCCCCGGCGCTGCGGGCGGCCGACATCGGCATCTCGGTCGACAGTGCCGTCGACATCGCGAAGGA
>CAZEDA010000656.1:0-2088 GCA_964510915.1 uncultured Rhodocyclaceae bacterium
GGCGTCGATCTCGCCGTCCAGCAGACGGCAGACTGCTTCGGAGATGGGCATGTCCACCCCGTGGCGCTCGGCGAGCCGGCGGACTTCCCGCGCGGTGTTGACGCCCTCGGCGACGTGACCGAGGTCGGTGAGGATGCGGTCCAGCGCGTGCCCCTTCGCCAGCGCGAGGCCCACGCGCCGGTTGCGGGAAAGATCGCCGGTACAGGTGAGGATCAGATCACCGGCGCCCGCGAGACCCAGGAAGGTCTCCATCCGGCCACCGAGTCGCAGCCCCAGCCGGGCGATTTCGGCCAAGCCGCGCGTCATCAGCGCGGCGCGGGCCGACAGCCCGAAACCGAGGCCATCGCAGACCCCGGCCGCGATGGCCATCACGTTCTTCACGGCCCCACCCACTTCGACACCCGGCAGATCGGTGCTGGAGTAGATGCGCAGACGCGGCCCGTGCAGTTCGCGGGCGCAGTGCTCGGCAAATGCCGGGACGGGCGATGCCAATGTCACGGCGGCAGGCAGGCCGCGCGCGATCTCCTCGGCGAAGCTCGGCCCCGACAGCGCGCCGCGCGGAACGCCTTCGGGGAGGATTTCCGCCGCAACCTGGTGCGGGAACTTGGCGCTGCCGGGCTCGAAGCCCTTGCACAGCCAGATGACCGGCGCCTTCGTCAGCGGTGCCATCGACACGAGCGTCGGACGCATGGCTGACGTCGGGGTGGCAATCACCACGAGATCAGCCCTGGCAAGCGCTACGCCGAGATCGGATTCGATGGCGATGTCCGCCGGCAGGTCGAACCCGGAGAGGAATTCGTTGCGGCGCGTGGCACGCATGGCGGTGCAGTGCTCCGCCTGCCAGGTCCACAACGTGACCGCATGCCGTTCGCGCTGGGCGAGGGCGAACGCCGTGCCCCAGGCGCCGGCGCCGAGAATGGTGAGATTCACAGTCCCCAGACCTCCGAAGCGCGGACGAAGCCGGTGGCGCCATCGCGATGGCGCACCTTGACCCAGAGACCGGCGGCCTCGACGAACTGCAGGATGACGCCACGCTGCGCTTCGAGCACGGCGGGCGCGGTTTCGACCGCAGTTTCCCGCACCGTGGCTGTGGCCGCCGTGACGACGAGGGCGCGCTTCTGGACGATGGCGGACGCTTCCGCCCAGGCGAGCTTGCCGCCGAACTCGCGGATCTTCAGCCACCCGTCGATGGCGGAGAGCACTTCCACGGGCGAGCCGGGGCCGACCACGAGAATCTTGCGGGCCTCACGGGAAGGCCCGTCGTAGAGCACCGCCGGCGCCTCGCCCACCGCCCGGAACTCCAGGGCGGCGGCGCTGGCCGCCCAGAGTCCGGCGGCAACGACGGGCAGAAGGCGTTTCAGTGCTTTGCCTCGGGCGCGGCTTCTTCGGCCTGCTGGCGCTGACGGTACAGGGCCTCGAAGTTCATCGGCGCCAGGAACACGGGCGGGAAGCCGGCACGGACCGCCATGTCCGACACGGTCTCGCGCAGGTAGGGCAGCAGGATGGTCGGGCAGGTGATGGCGTAGACCAGTTCCATGTCGGTCTGGGGCACACCCTTCACCATGAAGATCCCGCCCTGGCTCGCCTCGATCAGGAACACGGTCTTGCCGCTGTCCTTGAGCTTGGCGGTGACGGTGGCGGTCAGGACCACTTCATGGTGGTCGTCGCCGATGGTCTGGCCTTCGTTGCGGAACTGAAACTCGAGTTCGGGCTGGGCGCGCTCCAGAAAGATCTGTGGCGCGTTGGGAATCTCCACGGACGCATCCTTGACGTAGATCTTCTCGATGGTGAATTGCGCCTGGATCGGCTGCTGTGGCTGCTCGGCCATGGAAACTCCGGAGGGTTGAATGAAAAGCGGCGCGTAGTGTACCCCACGCCTCCCGCCCTTCCGTCGCGTTCAGGCCGCGTTCTGCGTGATCCAGCGGTCCAGGGAGGCTCCGTCCATGGCGCCGGCGACCCGGGCCTTCTCCGCACCACCCTGGAACAGGATCAGCGTGGGAATGCTGCGGATGCCCAGCGGCTGGGCGATGGCGGCCTCGGCGTCGGTGTCGACCTTCGCGAACACAACCCTGCCGGCGTGGGCCCGGG
>CAZEDA010000657.1:0-2080 GCA_964510915.1 uncultured Rhodocyclaceae bacterium
GCCAGCAGGTCCTTGTTCTGCTGCTTGATCACGGCCTCGGACACGCGCAGGTCGTCCAGCGTGTGCTGCAGGTCCGTGTTCGCCCGGTGCAGTTCGGTCACGTCGTTGAAGCTCACGAAACAGCCCCGTACCGTGCCCTTCGCGTCCCGCACGGGCGAGGCGTTCAGGCGGGCCTTGCGTACGGCTTGCCCTTCCACCAGAAAGTCGAGAGAGACATCGGTGACCGGTTCGCGCGTCGCCATGACCCGGCTCCAGGGATGGGCGGCCGGATCGCTGCCGAGCGAGGCGCACAGCCAGTCGAGCGACGATGCCGCTCGACCGAGAATTGCAGCATCCGACGCTTCGGGATGAAGCGCCTTGAAGGCGCGATTGACCATCAGCACCCGACCGTGGGCGTCCAGGATCATCAGACCCTCGACCAGCGTGTCCAGGGCGACGCCCACGCTGTCCGGGATGGCCTTGGACGGGTCCAGGGCCTGCAGCGTGCGACGCAGGAACAGGTAATACGAACCAGCGCCGCCCACACCGACGAGAAAAATGGTCAGGACGACCGGCTGCGTCAGCCAACCGATGGGACCCGACGGCGTGACGGCCCGGAACGCAATCTCCACCTGTCCCCATGCCTTGCCGGCGGAGAACATCGGCACGACGACGTGCGTGAGCGTGGACTCGTCGTCGGAGGGCGGGACCCAGTGGCGCGCATGGTCGGGAGTCGAGAACAGGACTTCACCGGTTCCCCGGCGAACGGCAATCGACAGCACGTCAGGTTCCCGCGAGAGGATGTTCTTCGTGGTCCGCTCGATCCCGTCGATGTCCTTCTTGTTGGCGAGCACCGAGATGTGGATGGCCACGTTCTCGCTGACGCGCTTGCGTACCTGCCGCGCCACGTCGACGTCGTCGCGCAGGATGTGGAACACGGCGTCCGCCATCAGCGTGATGGCGAGCGTGAGCGACACGATGCCGAACGTCACCCGCACGAGCGTGCTGGGCCGCCAGCGGAGCCAGCGCGGTCTTTTCGGCAGCCGAAGATTCCGGATCAAGAACGACCCTCCAGCATCTCGGTGACCGCGCGCTCCGCAGTCCCGGAGTCGGAGCCATCGGGGGTCTCGGGGTTCTCGTCTTCGTCGTCGCGCCAGACCACGCGCGAGCGCTCGGCCCGCTCCAGAATCGGAAGCGGATCGACGTAGCGCCACGCGGGCAGCGACGCCAGCAGGCTCGAAATGATGCCGCCCGCGCGCAGGGCCCAGGTGACCACACCGACGGAAAGGCTGACGCCGGTCAGGCGCACCCCGTTCACCATGATGTCGAACTGCTGCTCCTCTTGGCTGGGTTTGCGGGTCTCATCCGCCGTCGCGGGCGGCAGATCCACACTCAACGGGGCGGGCATATCCCATCCCGCACGATCGGTGGATTGAGAAACGGCCTGCACGGGGTCAACTTGAGCCGGGGTAGGCGTGGTGCCTGTCGGCATCGGCGTCAGATTCGAGACGTTCGCCTGAGCGGCAGGAGCGCTTTGTGCCGCTGCCGCGACTGCCACTGCCGCGGCACCGGGATCCGGGGCCGGAGCGGCCGGCACCTCCGGTGTCCGCGGTGTCGCCATGGTCATGAGTACGCGCGGGTCCACCTCGCCGGTACCCCGTCCCCCCTGAGCGCTGGAGGACTCCTCCTGAGTCTGCCGCTGAGTCGCCGTCCCGGTGGAAGTGGGCTGGGAGGGCGATGCCGGAGCACTCGGGCTCGCGGGTGCTGTCGGTGTGGTGTTGCCGGGGTTGGTCAGCACGACGGAGTAGACCTGTTCCGGCGTGGGACCCGGGACAATGACTATGGGGGTGGGGGTGAATCCCACCGAAGCCGCGACGAAAGTGCCCGGTGTGACGCTGTCCCGCACGGAGGCCTCGAAAGCCGGTGCCGAGGACGAACCGGAGTGGACGAAGCGCACGAGTCCGGCGACGACGTCGGCGTAGGCGAAAGTGGCAAGCGGTACGCCGGGCGCCGACACGAGTTCGAACAGGCCGCCGGAAAGATTGCGCACGTCCACGAGACGGGTGCCGGCCGGACCGTCGGGGTCGACGATGGTGAAGTC
>CAZEDA010000658.1:0-2078 GCA_964510915.1 uncultured Rhodocyclaceae bacterium
GCCTCGGCGTCGGTGTCGACCTTCGCGAACACAACCCTGCCGGCGTGGGCCCGGGCGGCACGCTCGAAGACGGGCGCCATCATCTTGCAGGGGCCGCACCACGAGGCCCAGAAGTCCACGACCACGGGCAGTTCATTGCGCTCGATGAAGCGGTTGAAGACATCCGCCCGCAGGGCGACCGGTTCCCCGGTGACGACCGGCTCGCCGCAGCGGCCGCACTTCGGCGACTGGCCGACGCGCTCGTCCGGCACACGGTTGACGGAATGGCAATGGGGACAGACTAGGTGCATGGCGGACGGCGCTCCCGGCGAAGACCGGCCGGGATTCCGGGTGCGGCGGGTGCCGCGCCGTTCCGGCCTGGAAATCAGGTGGCGGCGGCGTCCGGCGAAAGCAAGGGCTTGAGGCGCCCGGCGTGGTCCAGGGCGGACAGGTCGTCGAAGCCGCCCACGTGGAAGTCGCCGATGTAGATCTGCGGCACGGTGCGACGCCCGGTGCGCTCCATCATCTCGACCCGCCGCTGAGGCTCGGTATCCACGCGGATCTTGCGGATGTCGGTTACGCCGCGGGCGGACAGCAGACGCTCGGCAGCGACGCAGTAGGGGCAGACGGCGGTGCAGTACATGAGAACTTCGGGCATGGTCACTTCTCCACGGGCATGCCGGCTTGCTGCCAGGCACCCAGGCCCCCTTGCAAGTTGAATACCTCCTTGAAGCCGGCCTCCTTGAGCATCTTGGCAGCGCCGTGGGACCGGTTGCCCGTCGCACAGTGAACGAGCACGGGCTTGTCCTTGTACTTCTCGAGGTCGGCGAGGCGCGACTTCAACTCGCCCACGGGGATGAGCCTGGCGCCGCCGATGTGACCGTTATTGAATTCCGCCTGGCTGCGGACATCCAGCACCAGGGGCTCGCGGCGGTTGATGAGCGTGACGGCTTCCGTCACCCCGATCTGCGGAATGCCGGACAGCATCTTCGCGATGGTCGGCCAGACGATGCCGATGCCACTCACGATCGCGATCACGAACAGCCACCAGTTATCCCGAATGAAACTCACGAATCCTCTCCAGCGTGTGTGAATGCGGCGATGTCGTTCCAGGGCCCGGGCAGACCGAGCGTGCGCCCCAGCCCGCGCCAGCGTTCCGCCTCGTCCGGATAGACGGCGGCAGCGCGCTCCCACCAGGCCCGGGCGGCGGCAGCGTCACCGTCCATGGCCAGCAGCACCGCATGACGATAGGCAACGTCGGGAAGCGGAAAGACGCGCACCACCACGGTGGAAAGCGCCAGCTTCTGCGGCAGGCTCGTGCGACTCAATTCGAGCCCCCGATGCAGACCGACGCCGGCATAGCCGGCCAGGAACGAGTGGTGGAACATGCCCGCCAGCCCGTCGATCCCGGCGCGCTGGTCCTCGCCGCTGCCACTGGCGATCTCGCCGTCGGCGAAGGAACGGACCAGCCGATAGTCCATGGCCGTGGTGAGCAGGACGAGGGCGGACAACGCTCCCGCACCGGCCACCGCGAACCTTCCGGCCCGGGCGCACGCGCATTCTAGGCGAGGGCCCTCGGCGAGTCCAAGCGCAAGCGCGAAGGGGCCGAGGAAGTACGCGTACCAGAGCGGGTACTCCACCAGCCCATGCAGCAGGATCACGCCGGCCACACCGAGCGCCCACGGCGTGTCGGACACCATGCGGCCCCGGGCTACGCCCCGCCACCAGAGGAAGCCGAACACCGCCGCGAGCCCCAGGCCCACCAGGCCGAATTCGGCCGCGATCTGCAAGGGCAGACTGTGGGCGTTCGCCGTCATGACACCGGGAACGGGCGGCGCGAGGTCGGGCGCCCGTTCGAAGAAGCCCGCGGCGAACCGGCCGTGGCCGATGCCGGTCAGCGGCGAATCGAGGAACATCCGCACCGCCCCTTCCCAGATGCGCAGCCGCTCGGAAAGGCTCACGCTCGACTCGAACCGGCCCAGCGAAGCTTCCGCCAGCCCCTGCGGCCGGAGGAACCCCGACGCCAGGTCGGCCAGGAGAAAGACCGCTGCCAGGGTTCCCAGCGCCTGGCGCCAGGACCGCGCCGTGAGTGCCCCGAC
>CAZEDA010000659.1:0-2075 GCA_964510915.1 uncultured Rhodocyclaceae bacterium
GCGACTCTGGAGCAGCTCGTCGATCACTACAACCGAGGTGGCGTCGTGACGACCAATCTCTCGCCCAACATGAAGAAGCTCGACCTGTCCGCCGAGGAAAAGGCGGCTCTGGTGGAGTTCATGAAGGCACTCAGCTCGCCGCAGACGGCGGTGGAACTGCCGACGCTGCCGAACTGACCGGTGCGGGGTCATCCCCGGTGCCTCATCGAAGCGCACCGGGGATCGGCTGGCGTTCCACGACATGACCGAGCTTTCCCGAATCGTCCCTTCCGAGATCACTGCGGAAGGCCTCTATCGCGGTCGCCGTCTCTTCCTGGCGAAGGCTGCGACGCTGCTGTCGGCCGGCATGGCGCCGGCTGGCGCGATGGCCGCCGAAGACGTGATCTCCCGATACGAAGAAGTGACGAACTACAACAATTTCTACGAGTACAGCACCGACAAGAAGGCGGTTGCCGCTCTCGCCGAGAACCTCCAGCCCAATCCGTGGCGCGTGGAGGTCAAGGGGGAAGTGGAGCGGCCCAGGGTCTACGACGCCCACGCCATCGGACGCGACTTCGGTGCCGAGGAACGCATCTACCGGTTGCGCTGCGTCGAAGGGTGGTCGGCCGTGATTCCGTGGACGGGTGTCCCGCTCGCAAGGATTCTGAAGGCGGCAGGTCCCACGTCGCGTGCGCGGTACGTTCGGTTCGTCGGCCCCCACGACCCCTCACGGTTCTACGGGCAGCGCAGCCGCCGGCATATGTGGCCATATGCGGAGGGTCTGACGATCGAGGAGGCGATGAACCCGCTGACTCTCCTCGCCACCGGCATGTACGGTGGCCCTATCGCCAACCAGTGCGGCGCCCCGGTTCGGCTGGTGGTGCCATGGAAATACGGCTACAAGAGCATCAAGTCGGTCGTCAGCATCGAACTGCAGGAGGAGCGTCCGGAGTCGTTCTGGATGCGCCTGAGTCCCGAGGAGTACGGCTTCTACGCCAACGTCGATCCGGACGTTCCGCATCCGCGCTGGAGTCAGGCGCGCGAGGTGCGCCTGGGCGAGATGCGCCGCCGCCCCACGCTGCTGTTCAATGGTTACGCGGAGCAGGTGGCCCATCTCTACCGCGGCCTGGACCTGCGCGCGATGCGCTGATGCCCTGCCATGTCCCTGCATCCCGCCACGCTGCTGAAGGACCACTATCGCCTGTGCTGGTGGGGCGTTCTCGTCCTGCTGTGCCTGCCGGCGGTCATGCTGGCCCGGGAAGCCTGGCAGGAAGCCCTCGGACCGAATCCGCTCGAGCAACTGGAGCGCGTCACCGGCCGGTGGGCACTGGTGAATCTGGCCATTGCGCTCGCCATCACGCCAGCGCGGCGCGTGCTGTCGCGCCTCATGGTGGTGATCCGATCCCGTGCCGGCAAGCGGCTGTCGGACTGGAACGCACTGGTCCGCATGCGCAGGATGATCGGGCTGGTCGCCTTTGCCTACGGTCTGGTCCACGTCGTCGTCTTTCTGGAACTCGACATCGGATGGGACTGGGTGGCGATCACCGAGGCGTTCCGGGACAAGCCATACATCGCGGCCGGCGTCGTCGCGTTCGTGACTCTTCTGCCCCTCGCTGCGACGTCGACGGACGCAGCGATGCGCCGGCTCGGTCGGCTCTGGAAGCGTCTGCACAGACTTACCTATGTCGCCGCCTGTGCCGCCTGTCTGCATTTCGTCTGGCTGTCCAAGCCCGGCGTATTCGATCCCTATCCGTACGTGGCGGTGATCCTGTTCCTGCTCGCCTATCGCGCAGTCCTCTGGCTCAAGCCCGGTTTCGATTCCGGGCGCGACGCAGGAGACGAAGTGCCGGAGCGTCCGTCTCGCCCGAAGGGCCCGGAGTTCCAGGAAATTCCCGTTGTCCGACCCCCTGAACCCTCTCCCGAAAAGGAGTCCATCGCATGAATGCTGTCTTCAAGACCTTTGTCCTTGCCTCGTTCCTCACCATGACCGCCGGCGCCGTGCATGCCGGTGAAACGGTCGTGAGCCAGAAGAACAAGGATTTCAGCCAGAAGAGCCTGAAGATCAAGGTGGGCGATTCCATTGCGTTCCGGAACGA
>CAZEDA010000660.1:0-2066 GCA_964510915.1 uncultured Rhodocyclaceae bacterium
ATCAGCTTCTTCTCGTTCTCCGAGAGCTCGGTCCCCTTGTACGCTGCCCACTGGGTCCTGACGGTATCCATCGCCGAGTGGACGCTCTTCGCCGCCTCCTCGTAGCTGATGAGCCCCGCGTTGGCCTTGTTGACCGCATCAATGACGTTGACGGCATAGGCATCCGCAGCCTGCTTCAGCATCCTCAGAGGCAGCACCGTGTTGGCGTTGACCTCCGAGAGCTTCACCCGAAGATCCCCCATGCCCGCGATACCGAATCCGCCGACAAGGGCCAGCCCGCCCGCGACGAGCAGACCCACCAGGGCCATCCGAATCTTGATCGACAATCCCTTCATTTCTCGTTTCCCCGTTGACTGCTCGAAGAGCCCCGGGAACGAGCCCGGGATTTCTCGTTACGACAGTGATCCGGCCTAGGCCGCCTGCAGATAATCACGCTTGCGCGTGGACGAACGCACGAGGTGCACGGCATCCAGGATCATGGCGACCTTGCCGTCTCCCATGATCGTGGCTGCCGATATGCCGGGCACCTTGCGATAGTTGCTTTCCAGACTCTTGATGACGACCTGGTGCTGCCCCACCAGCTCGTCGACGAACATCGCTGCGCGCTCGCCGTCCGCTTCGAGGATCACCATGATCCCGCGGTGGAACTCGCGCACCTTGGGCTCCACGCCCATCGCCTCGTGCAACCGCACGACCGGCAGATACTCCCCGCGCACCTGCATCACGAGACCGGTGCCCGAGATCGTCCGGATGTCCGCAGCCGCCGGCTGGAGGGACTCCATGATGTAGCCGAGGGGCACGATGTAGAGCGAATCGCCCACTGCGACCGAGATGCCGTCCAGGATCGCCAGCGTGAGGGGCAGCCGGATCGATACCGTGCAGCCGCGCCCGAACACACTGTTGATTTCGACCCGCCCGCCCAGCGCGGCGATGTTCTTGCGAACCACGTCCATGCCCACGCCGCGGCCGGAGATGTCAGTGACCTGCTCGGCCGTCGAGAAGCCCGCCTCGAAGATGAGGCCGAACACCTCGGAGTCCGACATGCTGTCCTCGACCGGCATGCCGCGGGAACGCGCCTTGGCGAGAATCTTGTTGCGGTCGAGACCTTTTCCGTCGTCCGCGACTTCGATCACGATGTTGCCGCCCTGGTGGAAGGCACGCAGCGTGATCGTGCCGTTCGCGGGCTTGCCGGCAGCCACCCGGTCTTCGGTGCTCTCCAGGCCGTGGTCGAGGGAATTGCGGACCAGGTGGGTGAGCGGATCGGCGATCTTTTCGATCACGCCCTTGTCCAGTTCCGTCTGTTCTCCCACGAGCTTGAGATCCACGGACTTGCCCAGCTTGGACGCGATGTCGCGCACGAGCCGCGGGAACCGGCTGAATACGAAGGCGATGGGCAGCATGCGGATCGACATCACCGCTTCCTGCAGGTCGCGCGAATTGCGCTCGAGCTGGGCGATGCCGTTGGACAGCGTCTCGTTGACACCCTCCACCCGGGATACCGCCTGCGCGAGCATCGACTGCGTGATCACCAGTTCACCGACGAGGTTGATGAGCTGATCGACCTTCTCGACACTTACGCGGATGGAGGAGTCGGCATTTGCCGCGGGAGCGGCCGGCTTGTCCGTTGCGCGGCGGCCGCCCTTCGCGGCGTCGGCATCCGGCTGGTCCGTCGCACGGCGACCGGCACTGGTGGAAGGGGCAGCCTGCGTCGCCGTCGCGCCTCCCGGTGCGCCCGGGGCGTCACCGAAGAACCCGAAGCCGTCGTCCTTCTTCGCTTCCGCCGGCTTCTCTCCGGGCGCGCCCGCCGCGTCGGCGAAGAAGCCGAAGCCTTCGTCCTTGTCGACCGTCACGGCCGAGGGTGCGCCGGCGGCATCATCGAAGAAGCCGAACCCGTCGTCGGCCTTTGGCGCGCCCTCGGCTCCATCGAAAAAACCGAAGCCCGCCGTTTCCTCCGGGGCGCCTTCGGCCCCCGCGAAGAAGCCGAAGCCCAGCAGGTCCTCGGAGTCGGGCACGAGCGGCTCCTGCGGCTCGCCGAGTTCCTCGAGTTCCAGCGCATCAGGCGAGAG
>CAZEDA010000661.1:0-2062 GCA_964510915.1 uncultured Rhodocyclaceae bacterium
TACAACGCATTGCTCTCCAGCAACTCGTCGTGGGACCCAAGCCCCACCAGCTTGCCGCCATCGACGACGGCAATCCGATCCGCGTGACGCACGGTCGCCAGGCGGTGCGCGATCACGAGCACGGTCCGGTTGGTCATCAGTCGTTCGAGCGCCTTCTGCACCATCTGCTCCGACTCGGCGTCGAGCGCGGACGTGGCCTCGTCCAGGAGCAGCACGGGGCGATCGGCCAGAATGGCGCGCGCGATGGACAGGCGCTGCCGCTGTCCGCCGGACAGACGGATGCCGCGCTCGCCGAGATACGTGTCGAACCCCTGCGGCAACCGGCGGATGAACTCCATCGCGAATGCCGCTTCGCACGCGGCCTCGACGTCGGCGTCGCTCGCATCCGGCCGGCCGTACCGCACGTTCTCGCGCACGCTCGTCGCGAAGATCGCGGCGTCCTGCGGCACGAGCGCGAGACAGCGCCGCAGTCCTTCCAGCGGTACCTGCGACAGATCAGCCCCGTCGATGCGGATGCTGCCGCCCGTGGGGTCGTAGAAGCGCAGCAGCAGCTGGAACACAGTCGACTTGCCCGCGCCGGACGGCCCCACCAGCGCGACGCGCTCGCCCGGAGCGATACGGAGGGAAAACCCGTCGAGCGCCTTCGGTTCGGGTCGTGACGGATAGCTGAAGCTCACGTCGTCGAACACGACTTCGCCTCGAACGACCGGCGGCAGCGCCGACGGCGTCGCGGGTGATCGCACGAGCACCGGCGCCTCGAGGATCTCCAGGATTCTCTCGGCCGCGCCGGCCCCGCGCTGCAGATCGCCGATCACTTCGCTGATCGCGCCCACGGCGCTCGCCACCATCGCCGCGTAGAAGACGAATGCCGACAGATCCCCCGCAGACAGCCGGCCCGCCATCACGTCGTGCCCGCCGATCCACAGGATGATGCCCACCGCACTGAACACGAGCAGGATGACGGCGGAGACCAGCATTGCCCGCACGCGGATGCGAGACTTCGCCGTGCCGAAGGCCTCCTCGATGCGCACGCCGAACGCACGCGCATCCTCCGACTCGTGGGTGTAGGCCTGTACCGTGCGGATCTCGTGAAGCGTCTCGTCGACGTAGGCGCCCAGATCCGCGACGCGGTCCTGACTCTGCCGGGAAAGCTTTCGGACACGCCGGCCGAACACGATGATCGGCCCGACCACGAGCGGCACGACAAGCAGTACCAGCGCGGTGAGCTTGCCGCTCGTGAGCGCGAGCATCGCCAGCGAGCCGATGCCCAGCAGCGCATTGCGCACGGCCATGGACACGCTCGTGCCCACCACCTGCTCGAGGAGCGTGGTGTCGGTGGTCAAACGCGAGATCAGCTCGCCTGTGCGGGCATCCTCGAAGAACGCCGGTGACTGCGAGAGCAGCTTGCCGAACACTTCGCGCCGGAGGTCGGAGACGACCCGCTCGCCCAGCCACGACACGCTGTAGAAGCGCACGTACACCGCGCCCGCCATGAGCACGATGACGCCGAACAGCGCGACGAGGCCAGTGTCGAGCGCATGCGGATCGCCGGTGGCGAAGCCTGCATCGACGACCTTCTTGAGGCCCTGGCCGATCACGAGGAAGCAGCCGGCCGCCACGATCAGCGCGAGGGCCGCGATCACGAGCCGGCCGCGGTACGGCTGCACGAATCGCCACAGCACGGCCAGCGAACGCAGGCCGCGCGCGGGCGGCGGGGGGGTCATGGTTTCCGTGTCGAGGCTCGCGATGCAGTGCGGGGGCGGCTCACGCCGCGCATGCTGTCCTCGATGAAGCCGGCCAGCAGTTCGAAGTCTTCTTCGCGGGCGCTCGTCGGACGAGTGACGAGCGCGATCGTGCGCGAAGGCACATTGGTGGAGAAAGGCCGGGCCACGAGCCGCGTGCCGCGCAGGATGCCGGACTTGAGCGTCATTTCCGGCAGCAGCGTGATGCCCAGACCGCCGTCCACCATCTGGATGAGCGTGTGCAGACTGGTCGCCTCGATCGCGGGGTGCATGCCCAGCGCGCGCTTGCCGCACACGGCGATCGCGTGGTCACGCAGGCA
>CAZEDA010000662.1:0-2060 GCA_964510915.1 uncultured Rhodocyclaceae bacterium
TGCGACCGGCGCGCCGCGGGGAAAGTTCGAAGCCCGCGAGTATCGCACGGGCACCCGCGGCCGCCTGATTCCGGAACGCCCCAGGGGCGGACCTGTTGACCGCGGACGGATGCTAGCCTCGATCGCCGTTCCTGGCGGCTGTCGTTGCCCCGATCAGGAACTGTTCCCATGCCCTTTCCTCGGTGAATAGGCTACAAAGCGGGGCCGGGCAAGCGCCAGGCGGCCGGGACCGGGGTGATTGATGGACAATCCGTGCTCGGCCAGCGCCTCAGCCACCCTGGATTCCCCGATGAACACGACCGCTCCCAGCCCATTTTCCAGTCCTCCGCCCGACGCCAGTCTCAACGGGGCGGCCGCGTGGCGCGACCTTGCCTTCGTGCTCGGGGCTACGCTCACCACGTTCTTTCTCGCCGGACTGCTCGAGCTGTCCGAGGGCGTCGGCGGTGTGCTCAAGCACTTCGAGGACTACCAGCTGGATGAGGCCCCGCTTGCGGTCGCCGTCCTGGTTGCGGGTCTGGCGTGGTCCTCCTGGCGCCGGTCCCGGCAGGCCGCCCGGGAACTCGGCCTGCGCCTCGAGGCCCAGGAGCGCCTGGCGCGTCAGCGGCAGTACTTCGAGATGCTGTTCAACGAGAATCTCTCCGCGAGCCTCATTGCCGACGGCGAAGGGCGCGTGAGGCTGGCCAACCCCGAACTGGCGCGGCTCTTCGGACTCCCGCAGCCGGAGGCCGCGCTCGGGCGCGATCTCGGCGGGTTCTACGCCGATCCGGGTGCCTGGGCGGCGCATCGCGAAGCGCTCGGGCGAGGGGAAAAGGTCGAGGTGGCGGCTCTGCGCGTCCACCGCGCCGATGACCAGGAAGCCGTTGCCATCGCCCGCCTGGTACCCAGCCGCAATCCCCAGGGCGTGACCGAAGTGCACGCTTTCTTCACCGACGTGTCCAAACTCGAGAGCACCCGGGCCGAACTCGCGAAGGCCCTGGAGGAGAACCGGCTCCTGGCACAGCGGGGCATCGAGATGCTGGAGGCCGAGCGCCGCCACATTGCCCGCGAGCTCCACGACGAGATGGGCCAGTGGCTGAACGCCCTGAAGATCGACGCGGTTTCCGTCCGGGACCGCACCGATGTGCCACCCGACGTGCGGACCGCCTGCCAGGGCATGGTCGAACTCATCAACCACGTCTACGACGTGGCGCGGGAACTGATGCGGCGCCTTCGGCCCGTGGCACTGGACGAACTCGGCCTCGGGCCGGCGCTCCAGTATTGCGTCGACCAGTGGCGCCGTCGCCATCCGGCGCTGGCGTGCGAGTTTCACGCCGAAGGCCTCCCCGACAGTTTCGGCGAGGCCGCGAACATCACGCTCTACCGGCTCGTGCAGGAGTGCCTCACGAACATCGCCAAGCACGCCCAGGCGCGCGAGGTGCGGATCGCCCTTCGCTTCGATGCGGACTCCCGGGAACTCGAGGCGACGGTTGGTGACGATGGCCAGGGCATCGACGTGCACGGCGGGCGCGCAGGCCTCGGCCTCGTGGGTCTGCGCGAGCGCGTAGAGATGCTTGGCGGCCGGTTCCGAGTCGACAGTTCTCCCGGCGGCGGCACGACCGTATCCGCCTGCATCCCCTTCACTGTTTCAGGAATTCCGGCATGACCCAGCAAACCACAGTCCTGCTCGTCGACGATCACGCGGTGGTGCTCGAAGGCTATCGCCGACTGCTCGAACGGACTCCCGACATCCGGGTCGTCGCGGAAGCGCGCAATGGCGAGGAGGCCTACAAAGCCTTCGTGGAGCTTGCCCCCGACGTGGTGGTGATGGACATCACGCTTCCCGGGATCGGCGGCATTGAAGTCGCGCGCCGCATGCTCGCACGCGAGCAGAGCGCCCGGATCCTCATGTTCAGCATGCACGAGGACGTGGTGTTCTCCTCACGTGCGCTGCAGTCGGGCGCGAGGGGCTACGTGACGAAGTCGAGCGCGCCCGAGGTCCTCGTGGAAGCCGTGCGGCTGGTCGCGGCCGGCAAGCTCTACATCAGCCACGACATGGCGCAGGAACTCGCCGTGCAGATGCT
>CAZEDA010000663.1:0-2060 GCA_964510915.1 uncultured Rhodocyclaceae bacterium
GGCACCTCGACCACCTTGATCTCCGCGCCATGGCGCGCGGCGATGGCTTCGAGCGTCGGGCGCACCGACTGCGCGATCTCGTGGGACTTCCGGTCGCGGTGGTGCTTGTCCACCAGGTTCACCTGAATGTCGCCGAGTTCCGCCGACTCGCGCAGGTAGTACTGGCGCACGAGACCGTTGAAGTTGATCGGGCTCGCTGCGCCGGCGTACGCCTGGTAGTCCGTCACTTCCGGAATCTGCGCGACAGCGGCACTCAAGTCCCGCAGCACGGCGGCGGTCCGCTCCACGGGTGTCCCGGCCGGCATGTCCACGACCACCTGGAACTCGGACTTGTTGTCGAACGGCAGCATCTTGAGCACGACCCACTGCACGGCCGCGAGCGACACGGACAGGACGATCGCGACGACGATGCCACCGAGCAGCAGCCAGCGGTTCTTCCGCCCGCCCGCGCCGCGGAGCAGGGGCTCCATGCGACGGAACAGCCGGTCCAGCTTGCCTTCACCTTCCGCGTGGCTGGCCGCGTGAGGACGCAGCCATTGGAGGGCGAGCCACGGCGTGACGACGAAGGCGATCGCGAGCGAGATCGCCATGCCGAGACTCGCGTTGATCGGGATGGGGCTCATGTACGGTCCCATGAGCCCGCTCACGAAGGCCATCGGCAGCAGAGCCGCGATCACCGTGAACGTCGCCAGGATCGTGGGGCCGCCCACTTCGTCCACAGCCGCAGGGATGATGTCGCGCAGCGGCGCCGTGCTCATGCCCGCGCGCCGGTGGATGTTCTCCACGACCACGATCGCGTCGTCCACGAGAATCCCGATCGAGAAGATGAGCGCGAACAGCGACACGCGGTTCAGCGTGAACCCCCAGGCCCACGACGCGAACAGCGTGGCGGCCAGTGTGAGGATGACCGCAACACCGACGATGCCCGCCTCGCGACGACCGAGCGTGAACCACACGAGCGCCACGACGGACAGCGTCGCGAACAGAAGCTTCTGGATGAGCTTCATCGCCTTGTCGTTGGCCGTCTCGCCGTAGTTTCGTGTGACGCTCACGTGCACGCCATCCGGAATGATCTGCCCCTCGAGTGCCGCCACCTGGGCGATGATCCGGTCCGCCACGTCGACGGCATTGACGCCGGGCTTCTTCGTGATCGCGATCGTCACGGCCGGGTGCTCCATGCCGACGGCCGGCGCCCCCGCACCGTTTGCCGCGCCCAGCCCGTGCCACACATACCGCGCCGGCTGATCCGGACCGTCCTCCACGCGCGCGACGTCCGTCATGAACACGGGCTTGCCATCCTGGACACCCACAACAAGCTGCCGCACGTCCGCGGCGCTCGCGAGCCACGTGCCGGTCTGGACCAGGACCTCCTGGTTGTTGCCGACCAGCGAGCCGGCGGGCTGCGACGCATTCGCGAGCTGCAGCGCGTTGCGCACATCCTGGGCGGTGACGCGATAGGCATTGAGCTTCTCCGCCTCGATGAGGACGCGCACCACCTGCCCGGGGCCGCCCAGCGTCTGGACGTCGCGGGTACCCGAGACGCGCTTGAGCTCGACTTCCATTGCGTGGGCCACGCGCTCCAGTTCGAACGCGCCACGCGCCGGGTCTTCGGTCCAGAGCGTCAGCGCGACGATGGGAACGTCGTCGATGCCCTTCGGCTTCACCACGGGCTGCCCCACGCCGAGATTGGGCGAGAGCCAGTCCTTGTGGGATTCGAGCGTGTCGTAGAGCCGCACGAGGGCCTGCGTCGGATCCTCGCCCACCTTGTACTGAACCGTGAGCACCGCCATGCCGGGCCGCGATACCGAGTACACATGGTCGATGCCGGAGATCCGGGAAAGCACCTGCTCGGCCGGCGTCGCCACGAGACTCTCCACATTGCGAGCGGAAGCCCCGGGAAACGGAATGAACACGTTCGCCATCGTCACGTCGATCTGCGGCTCCTCCTCCCGCGGCGTGACGAGCACCGCGAAGAGGCCCAGCAGCAGCGAGACGAGCGCGATCAGCGGCGTGAGACGCGAGCCGAGAAAGAAGCGCGCGATCCGCCCGGAGATGCCGAG
>CAZEDA010000664.1:0-2049 GCA_964510915.1 uncultured Rhodocyclaceae bacterium
GCGGGGGGCCTGACCAGGAGATTGGTGTGCAAATTGCGGACTGACCGGCCGCGGCCCGCACTGCAGATCTGCTCGGGCCAAACTCCCGCGCCACACGTTCTGCTCGCAATTCCCGGCGCGGTTCTCTTCGCTTCCTGACGGAGAAACCTGCGATGACCATTCGTGCCCCCTCCACCGCACAACTGATCAAGGCCGGCGCCGACCTGGGTCTGGACCTCACCGAGAAGGATGCTGCGGAGTACCTTGAGTGCATGGCGCCGCTCCTCGAGGGCTACCGGGTCGTGGATTCGTTGCCTGACAACCTGCCGCCGGTGGTGTACCCGCGCGGGCCGGGTTACTTCCCGGAAGGCGAAGAGAACAAGTACAACGCGTGGTACTACAAGGCTTCGATCGAGGGCGCACCGGGCGGAAAGCTCGCCGGCAAGTCGGTCGCCATCAAGGACAACGTCTGCGTGGCAGGCATCCCGATGATGAACGGCGCATCGATCCTCGAAGGCTATGTGCCCGACGTCGACGCGACCGTCGTTTCGCGCATCCTCGACGCCGGCGGACGAATAGCCGGCAAGGTGCACTGCGAGTACTACTGCTTTTCCGGCGGGAGCCACACCGTGGCCACCGGCCGGCCCGTGCAGAATCCCTGGAAAGCCGGATACACCACGGGCGGGTCGTCCTCGGGGTCGGCCGCCGTCGTGGCCGCCGGAGAAGTGCCGATGGCGATCGGCTGCGACCAGGCGGGCTCCATCCGCATCCCGGCTTCCTACTCCGGCATCTGCGGCATGAAGCCGAGCTACGGACTCGTGCCCTACAGCGGAATCATGGCGATCGAGGCGGCCATCGACCATGTCGGTCCGATGACGCAGACCGTCGCCGACAACGCCTTGCTGCTCGAAGTGATCGCGGGGGCAGACGGGCTCGATCCGCGTCAGAACGCGCCGCGCGTGGCGGAGTACACCAAGGCGCTCACCGGCGAAGTGAAGGGGCTGCGCATCGGCGTGCTGAAGGAGGGTTTCGGGCACGCGAACTCGGAGCCCGACGTCGATGCAAAGGTGCGGCAGGGGGCCGAGCTATTTCGCAAGCTCGGCGCGGAAGTGGTGGAGGTGTCGATCCCCCTGCATCTGCTGAGCGTGCAGATCTGGACGCCCATCGGGGTGGAGGGTACCTCGCAGTTCATGATGCACGGCAACGGCTTCGGCACCGGCTGGCGCGGGCTCTACGTCAACAGTCTCGCCAATGCGCATTCGCAGTGGCGGCACCGGGCGCACGAGATGTCCGAGTCCCTCAAGTACGTCATCCTGCTGGGCCAGCACATGATGAACAGCTATCAGGGACGGATGTACGGCAAGGCGATGAACCTGTCGCGCAAGCTCACGGCCGCGTACGACGCCGCACTCGAGAACGTGGATCTGCTGCTGATGCCGACCCTTCCGCTCAAGGCGACACCGATCCCGCCTGCCGATGCGCCCCGCAAGCTCGTCGTGCAGCGTGCCCACGAAATGTTTCCGAACACGGCGGCATTCGACATCACCCCCCATCCGGCGATGACGGTGCCCTGCGGACTGAGCGACGGCTTACCCATCGGGATGATGCTGGTCGCCAAGCAGTACGACGAGTCCACCATCTATCGGGCTGCATTCGCGTTCGAGCAGGCCAAGGACTGGAAGACGATGTGATGCCGGAGCGCTCGTTGCAGAAGCCGCGCAGGCGTGCGGCGCTTCCCCGAAGGCCCGTGTCCCTTGCTCTGACGGCGAGAGGAAACGTGTCATCTAAACTGGACTATCGAAGATGTAAATAAGAGCGTACAGTCCGCCTGGGGTCCTCAGGCCTTGCGGCTGGCACGGCCGCTCGGGGCGGCGCCCCCAACCTCAGGAGGGCAAGATCGTGACTTGGTGGATCGTGACGTTCCTTTTGGCCGGCGCCGCCTTTGGCCTGGCAACCTACTCCAGTCGTCATCTGTATAGCGAGGGTCCTGCCCGCCCGGCGGGCGCGGCCCCGCGCGACCCGCTCGACAGTCGCCTGATGTGGCTGCTGTTCTGCAGTTGTCTGTGGCCA
>CAZEDA010000665.1:0-2047 GCA_964510915.1 uncultured Rhodocyclaceae bacterium
GGCGTGGAATGGGAGTTCTATCCGTTCAACTACGGGCGTGTGCTCGGCGCGCCGCTCGGCGACGTGGAGGAGTTCGACCCGGTCTATGCCGCCATCCTCCTGCGCTCGCTGCGTCTCGCCACCCTCACGGCCGCCGTCTGCCTGGTCGTGTGCTATCCGGCCGCCTTCTGGGTGAGCCGCCTGCCCGCCCCGCGCAAGAATCTGTTCCTGTTCCTGGTCACGCTGCCGTTCTTCGCGAATCTCATCATCCGCGTCTACGCCTGGATGCTCATCCTGAGACCGACCGGATTCCTCAACACGGTATTCGACACGCTCGGCCTCGCGGCCTTCGCCCCCGATCTCATGTTCACGGAGGCCGCGGTGATCCTCGGCCTCGTGTACGTGCTGCTCCCCTTCATGTTCCTGCCGCTCTACGCCGCCGTGGAAAAGCTCGATCCGGCGCTGCTGCAGGCATCGGCGGATCTCGGCGCCACGCCGTGGCGGACGTTCGTGCGCATCGTGCTGCCGCTCACGGCGCCGGGCATCCTGGGCGGATGCGTCATCGTCTTCATCCCGGCCTTCGGCAACTTCGTGGTGCCGGCGCTCCTGGGCGGCGCGAAGGTCATGCTCGTCGGCAACACGATCGAGCAGCAGTTTCTCGCCGCACGCAACTGGCCCTTCGGCGCTGCCCTGGCGATGCTGGTGCTGGCGTCCATCCTCGTGTTCATGCTCGCCGTCGCGCTGCGTGCCGGGCGGGCCACCCACTCGGTACGCGCATGAAGCGCACGACTGCCGATCGCGTCCTGTCGGCCTGGGGGGCAGGCTTCCTTCTGGTCCTGTACCTGCCGATCGCGCTCATCTTCGTCTACTCGTTCAACTCGAACGTGGTCAACATGATGGCGTGGGAGGGCTTCACCCTCGACTGGTACCGCTCGATCTTCGGCCTGCCGACCCAGCTCGCCAGGTCGGCGAACTACGTGGAATCCACGGCCACGCTGATCGCCGCCGTGCGCAACAGCGTTGTGGTGGCGCTGTTCGCCACCGTCGTCTCCACCGCCATCGGCACCGCAACAGCCCTGGCGATCGGCCGTCACCGGTTCGCACTGAAGCCGCTCTACCAGGCCCTCCTGGTCCTGCCGATGATCATGCCGGACATCGTCCTGGGCATCGCCCTGCTCATCTTCTTCGTCGGCGTCGGCATCGAACCGGGCCTGTCCACCATCGTGGCCGGCCACTGCGTGTTCCTGTCGAGCTACGTGTTCGTGGTGGTGAGCGCCCGGCTCGCAGGCATGACCGCCGATCTCGAGGAGGCCTCGGCAGACCTCGGTGCTTCGCCCTGGGTCACGTTCAAGCGCGTGACGTTCCCGCAACTCCTGCCGGGCATCGCGGGCGGCGCGCTGCTCGCCTTCATCATCTCGATGGACGATCTCGTCATCACGTACTTCATCGCGGGCGTCGACTCGACTACCCTACCGCTCTTCATCTACGGAGTGCTGCGCCGTGGAATCAAGCCCGAGATCAATGCCATCGCGATGCTGCTCCTCGCGTTCTCATTCCTGGTCGCCGCGACGGGGCTGTGGCTCCGATCGCGCCGCCAATAGGGCGTGCCGATGAGCCGCCGCCCGCGCGCCCGCGATCTGGGCCTGCCCTTCCCCGGCCGCCCCGGCCCCTGGAACGCCATCACCGATGTCCGTGGCGTCGGTGTCGGGTTCAAGACCCTCGTGGCCGACGGTCCGACCCAGGTGCGGACCGGCGTCACCGCGATCCTGCCGCGCTGGGACACGCCATCGCTGCATCCCGCTTGGGCAGGCACCTTCGCCCTCAACGGCAACGGCGAGATGACCGGGACCCACTGGATCCGCGATGCCGGTTACTTCAACGGCCCCATCTGCATCACCAACACGCACAGCGTCGGCATCGTGCATCACGCCGCCGTGCGATGGATGATCCGGCGCTATCGCGCCGCATTCGACGACCTGCACCTGTGGGCGATGCCGGTGGTGGCCGAGACCTACGACGGCGTGCTGAGCGACATCTACGGGCAGCACGTGACCGAAGCCGATGCGCT
>CAZEDA010000666.1:0-2045 GCA_964510915.1 uncultured Rhodocyclaceae bacterium
CGGGCGATGTTCTCGCGGTGCTTGCGCACCGTGTGCTCCGAGATTCCCAGTTCACGCCCGATGGCCTTGCTCGGCAGGCCCTGGCCGACCCGTGTGGCGATGTCCAGCTCGCGGGGCGTGAGCGGTTCGCCCTCTGTGTCTGACGCGGTGTCGAACACGTGCGCCAGTTCGGCGCTGACCAGATAACCTCCCGCAGCCACCGCGTCGATCGCGGCGATGAGTCCGTCGGTATCATCGGTCTTGAGGAGGTAACCATGGGCACCGAACGACAGTGCCGCGCGGACGGAGGCGGAATCCTGCCGCGCGGTGATCACCAGCACGCGCGTATGCAGTTCGTCCGCCGCCAGCGCACGCATCACTTCCAGCCCGTCGAGCTTGGGCAGACCGAGGTCGAGGAGCAGGACGTCCGGTCGCAGCTCCCGCGTGAGGCGCAGCGCGGCGTCCCCGTCGGCGGCTTCCCCCACCCAGCGCAGGCGCGGCTCGCGAGAAAGGACGAGCTTCAGTCCCTGACGGACCAGGACGTGGTCCTCCGCGACGAGTATGCGGATTTCATTGGTTTCCATGGCTGCCGAAATTAACACGACCGAGGGCCCGCTCGGGCCCGAATCGGACGCCGAAGATCGCGTCGCCGTGCAGCGGGAACTGCTCGGCGTTCTCCTGGGCCACACGCGGATGGCCCTCGTGGGCAACGTCGCCATCGGCATCACCTCGTCGGCCGTGTTCGTCGGGGCCGGCATCCAGCAGGGCATCCTGCCGTGGGTGATGTGCATCCTGAGCCTCGTGCTCATCCGCGCGTGGCATGCCCATCGCGCTACACGCGCGCTTGCCACGCTCGAGGCCCCATCGCTCAGCAAGCTCGAATGGCAGCTCACCTTCCTCGTGGGGGCAAGCGGGCTGACGTGGGGGACGCTGCCCTGGATCGTGTACACCGGTCAGGACCCGTTCGTGGACTTCTTCAGTGTCGCCATGCTGGTCGGCATGACCAGCGGTGCCGTGGCCTCGACCATGGCGTTGCCCCGGGCCCTGAATACCTACGTCGCGGCGGCGTTCGTCCCGTTCATCGTGAAGGCCATGCTGATCGGCGGCAGCGTGCACACGGCCGGCGCGCTGACCATCATGTTTTCGATGGTGGTGCTGATGGGGTTCGGCCGGACCGGCCACGACTCGCTGCGACGGACGGTCCTGCTGAGTCGCCAGAACGCCCGCCTGATGGAGGATCTGCGGATCGAGCGCGATGCCGTGCGCGCGGCCATGCAGGCGAAGGATCTGTTCCTGGCGGGGGTGACGCATGATCTGCGGCAGCCGGTCCATGCGCTCGGCCTGCACCTGCACTTTCTGCGCTCGCTGCGTCGCGAGGAAGTCACCCCGACGACGCTGGAAGAAGTCTGCGCGCCCATGGACGCCGCGACGAAGTCGATGAGCACCCAGCTGTCCCGACTGCTGGAACTGTCCCGGCTCGAAGCCGGCGAGGCCAAAGTGTCGCGGCGGCCGATCGCCCTGTCGGAACTCTTCGAGGCGAGCGAATCGCAGTTCCAGCCGCTCGCCCGGGAGAAGAACCTGCGACTGCGTTTCCGCCCCTCCCGAGCCATCGTGGACAGCGACCCGAAGATGCTGCAGTCCATTCTCGACAACCTGGTGTCCAATGCGCTGCGCTACACCGACGACGGTGCCGTCCTCGTCGGTGCCCGGCGCCGCGGCCGCTCGGTGGAACTGCAGGTGCTCGACACAGGGCCCGGCATTCCGGCGGACCTGGTCCCGCAGCTGTTCGTGGCTTATCGCCGCTTCGACGACCGGAAGGACCGCAAGGAGGAGGGGCAGGGCCTGGGACTCGCGCTCGTGCGCAAGCAGACCGATCTGCTCGGCCACACAGTCGACGTCCGGTCCGAGGTTGGGCGCGGCAGTGTGTTCTCCGTCACGGTGCCCGTTGCCCGAAGCGATCCTCGCGCACTCCCGACCTCGGTCTGAATCTGGCGCGCTCAGCCGTTGCGGATACGCGCCACGACGCCGGCGATGAATTCCTTGGTGTTCGCCTTGCCGCCGAGGTC
>CAZEDA010000667.1:0-2044 GCA_964510915.1 uncultured Rhodocyclaceae bacterium
GCGGAGGACTGGTCGGATCTGCGGCGACTGGCGGCAGCGCAGGCGGCACTGCTGGGCGCGCCGGGTGTGCCGGAAGCCGCCGTGCGGGGCAACCTCGCCTTCGACGCGCGCGGCTTCGAGCGGCCGAATCTCCTGCGGGAGAACGTGCTCGTACGCTGGTCCTACGACGGCGAGTACTGGGACGCCGCCGTCGATGTCCTGATGACGCCGCGCGACCGGGGAGCGGTGATCACGGCTTCCGTCACTCGGCAGTACGACCGGTTCCGCTGGGAGGCGGGCATCCGCCGCTTCGCGGGCCCGCCGGATTCGGCCTACGGGATGTTCCCGGAATCCACCGTGCTGTTCGGCTCGACCCAGTACTTCTTCTGAATCTGCGGCATCATGACGGCCATCCAGTTCTGGAAGTCATTCGTGAGCAGCGACGAGGCGCTCAACACCGTCGGTGTCGAACCGTGGCCCGTGATCGTGCGGGACCTCGCCATCGTTTTCGTGTTCAACACGATCATCGCGCTGCTGTTCACGTCCATTCTGCGGCACGGGTTCTGGCGGAGCTTCGTGTACTCGCAGTGCATCGGCCTCTCCATCTTCCTCTGCACCAAGATCGCGATGCGCCTGCGCCGCGTGACGAAGCCGACGGGCGCCATCGCAGCCGTGGCGGTGCCGTTGGGCTCCGCGCTCGGCATCGGCGTCGCCTATGTGCTCGTGCCGACGCTCTTCGGCGACGCGGCTTCGTCCACCTTGTTGCCTGGCAGCGTGGTGGGGGCGGCGGTCTTCGGCTTCGCGGTGTCGTACTACTTCTATTCCAGCCGCGAGATCGCGGAGGCGCGCGCCGCCGTCCGCGAGCGTGAGCTGCGCCGATTGGAGTCGGAGAAGCGCGCGAGCGAAGCCGAACTGCGCGCACTCCAGGCGCAGATCGAGCCGCACTTCCTCTTCAACACGCTTTCGAACGTGGCGAGCCTGATCGAGTCCGATCCAGCGACCGCCAAGAAGATGCTCCTCAATTTCACCGGCTACCTGCGCGGGACACTGGACCGCTCTCGCGCCCAGCGCACGACGCTGGGCCAGGAGATGGAGCTCGTGCGCCGCTATCTGGAGATCATGGCGATCCGACTGGGCTCGCGGCTGCGCTGGAGCGTGGACTCGGAGCCGTCGCTCGCGGAGGTCGCGCTGCCAGCGCTCGCGCTCCAGCCCTTCGTCGAGAATGCGATCCGCCACGGACTGGAACCGCTGCCCGAGGGCGGCGAGATCACCGTGACCGCTCGGCGTGCGGATGGCGACGTTGTGATCGAAGTCGCTGACACTGGTATCGGCTGGTCCGGCAATGCAGCTCCTGGCGTCGGCGTCGACAACGTGCGGCAGCGTCTGGCGGCGCGCTTCGGCGAGCGGGCGGAGGTGAGCGTGCATCCCGTCACTCCGCGCGGCGTGCGCATTCGTGTGCGCATTCCCGAGGAGCGCGCATGAACGCCGGTCGTCGCCCTGCCGTGCTCGTCGTCGACGATGAGCGGCTCCTCGCCGCGGAGTTGCGCCGCGCCATCGCGTCCGCGTGGCCCGAGGCCGAAGTGGTGGGTGAGGCGCACGACGGCATCGAGGCCCTCGCGCAGATTCGTGCGCTGGAACCGGATGTGACGTTTCTGGACATTCGCATGCCGGGGATGTCGGGACTCGAAGTCGCGCAGCAGATCGGTACTGCGACGCACGTCGTGTTCGTCACCGCCTACGACGAGTACGCGGTGAAGGCCTTCGAGGCGGGAGCGGTCGACTATCTGTTGAAGCCCGTGGAACCCGAGCGGCTCGCCGTGACGGTGGAGCGCCTGTCGGCAAGACTCGACGAAGCGCCGAAGGATCTCGGCACCGTCCTGCAGCAACTGCTCCGGCAGGGCAGCATACCGACGGCGCAGCGCCTGCAGTGGCTGCAGGTGGGCGAGGGCAACGACATCCGCATCCTGCCCGTGGGCGAGGTGAGCCTGTTCCAGGCCGCCGACAAGTACACGCTCGTGCGCACCGTCGATCGCGAATGGGTGATCCGCACGCCGCTGAAGGAACT
>CAZEDA010000668.1:0-2040 GCA_964510915.1 uncultured Rhodocyclaceae bacterium
TCGGGGATGACTGCGCCTTCGAGGGAGGTGCCGGTGCCGTAGGCCACCACGGGAATCTGGTGCCGGGCGCAGACCTGCACGATCTGCGAGACCTCTTCCGTGGAATTCGGAAAGGCGACTGCGTCAGGCCGGTGAGGGATGTGCCAGGACTCGTCCTTGCTGTGGTGGTCCCGGACGCCGGTACTGGTGGAAAGGCGCTCGCCCAGCAGGGTCTTGAGCTCTTCGATGGCCGGCGCGGCGTCGGCTTGTACGGCAGGTTGCACGGTGAAAACCTCGAGGAACGGAGACAGACGGCAATGGTCACCCTTCCGGCCCGGCCGTGCAAGCGCTGAGCCCCTGGGGCGGGCAATCCCCGGTCAGCCGCGCGGATCGAGCCGGGCGGCGGGCCATCCGACCCCGGGCAGGCCGGCCCGCCGCGTCTCCTTTCCGGTCAGGCCGAACTGCCCTGAGGGCTCCCTTCGCGGAACAGCGCCAGATACTCGCCGTAGCCTTCCGCTTCGAGGTCTGCCACCGGGATGAAGCGCAGCGCCGCGGAATTCATGCAATAGCGCAATCCGGTGGGAGCGGGCCCGTCCTCGAAGACGTGCCCAAGATGGGAATCCCCGTGCCGGGACCGCACCTCGACCCGGACGGCCCAGAGTCGCCTGTCCTCCCGCGTGACGATGTTCTCCGGCGCCAGGGGCTGCGTGAAGCTGGGCCAGCCGGTCCCGGATTCGTACTTGTCCCGCGAGCTGAACAGGGGCTCGCCCGAGACGATGTCCACGTAGATGCCCTCGCGGTGGTTGTCCCAGTAGGCGTTGCTGTAGGGGCGCTCGGTGCCCTCGTGCTGGGTGACCTTGTACTGCTCCGGGGTGAGCCGGCGACGCAGTTCGGCGTCGTCGGGCTTGCGAAATCGGTTCATGACCTGCCTCGTGAGGAAATCCCGATCCGTTGCGATGACCGGGTGCCGGATGGACCAGATCCGGCTGGACGGGTTCCACCAGTCATACGCCGCCTGGTCAACGCGGGGCAACGACGTTCGGGCGACCCCCAAAAAAATAACCGGGACCCTTGCGGATCCCGGCTCTTCCTCCCCCTTTTCGGGTGCTTTTTCAGGACTGCCGGACTGTCGCAGCTGCGAGTGCAGCTGTGAATGACCTGGCGCGAGTTCTCTGGACTGCCTGTCTCGCTCGATCGGTTGCCCGATCTGCACAGCTCTTCACGACAGCCCGGAACGTCCTGGGGACTTCCGGGCAATAACGCCGGGCCTTCGGGCCCGGCAGGGAACTCAGGCCGTGGTCTTCTTTGCCACGTAGCCGTAGGCTGCATTGCTGCGGCCGGTGTCGCCACCCATCGCGAGGTACTCTGCCTTGATGGCCGCAAGCTTGTCGGCGGTGAAAGCCGGGCTCTGGGCCACCTTCATGTCGAGCCCGTACAGGTGCGCGGAGTTGAGGCCGAAGATCTTCTGCTTCACTTCGCTGTTCGGGCCGCCGAGGCGGGTCTTCCAGCCCTGCTTCTTCATCATCGCGTCCGGAATCTCGAGGCGGCGCATGGCTTCGATCTGCCACTGCGGGCTGCCGTACCAGACCGAGTCCGTTCCCCAGACGACGCGCTCCGGCCCCATCAGGTTCACCAGCTGACCGATGAACGCTGCGCAGAACACGGGATTGGTGACGGCGGTGGAGGCGAAGCTCGTTCCGATTTCGGCGTAGACGTTGTTGACGCCGAACTTCTCGGGGATGCGGGCCAGATCCGTGGACCACTGGATGTAGCTGTTCTTTTCGAACTCGGCCATTTCGCGATCGGGCGCGTCGGCAAGCCACGGACGGATGGCCGAGTGGTAGATCACGAAGTTCATGCCAGGCCAGTCCTTCGCGGCCTTGCCGAGGTCGGCGACCGTGGCGTTTTCCCAGGTGCCGGCGAAGGCCTTCTCGTAGTCGCGCGGCATCAGACCCTTGTGGATACAGATGGTGTTGATGCCGGACTTGATGGCCTTCTCGTAGAACGGGTACATCAGCTTCTCGTCGTCGAGGCGCCAGGCGTACTTGGACGGGCCGAACG
>CAZEDA010000669.1:0-2039 GCA_964510915.1 uncultured Rhodocyclaceae bacterium
AGACCGGACTGCCGGTGATCGTCGCCGACGACCCGCTCACCTGCGTGGTGCGCGGTTCGGGCAAGGCGCTCGAGCACATGGACAAGTGGACGAGCATCTTCACGAACGACTGAACCCCGGATGGGCCGCGCAGGCCAGCCCCCTCCCGGGAGGCAGGCCGGACGCGGCGCACCGATGACCCTGTTGCGCAGTACTTTCGCGGTAACCCGCTCAGGCTGAGCGGGCTCGAGGGCTCCCGATGCCAGATTCCGCGCCGCCGATCTTCAAGCGCGGCCCCAGCCTGATCATCCGGCTCGTGTTCTTCACGATCCTGTCCCTGGTCCTTCTGGTCGCCGACGCGCGGTTCCGCTACCTCGAGGACATCCGTTCCGGCGTCTCCGTGGTGCTGTTCCCCATGCAAGAGGCCGCGGCGGTCCCTGCCGCCGTCCTGGAGCGCGCCGGCGAATTCTTCGTCACCCAGGCGGCGCTCTATCGCGAGAACGAGCAGCTGAAGCGCGAGCGCCTGCTCAACGTCTCGGAAGCCCAGCGCATCAAGGCGCTCGAGGCCGACAACGAGCAGCTTCGCCGTCTGGTGAACGCCCCGCCCATTCCGACCCGCGAGCGCACGGTCGCCGAGATCATCTACGAGAGCCGCGACCCGTTCACCCGCAAGGTCGTCATCGACCGCGGCACCATGCACGGCATCAAGACCGGCCAGGCGGTGGTCGACCACCTGGGCGTGATCGGTCAGGTGACCCGCGCGTTCCCGTTCGTCTCCGAGGTTTCGCTGGTCACGGACAAGTCGCAGTCGGTGCCGGTCCAGAGCGTGCGCAGCGGCGTGCGGTCCATCACGTTCGGGCTCGGGCACGACGGAGCGGTCGAACTGCGGTTCATGCCCGTCAACGCCGATGTCCAGAACGGGGACCTGTTCGTGACCTCCGGCATCGACGGCGTATTCCCGGCAGGCCTGCCGGTGGCCGTGGTCACCAACATCGAGCGCAACGCGCAGTCCTTCGCGCGCATCACCTGCGCCCCGGCCGCGGCCGTCAGCAGCTACACCCGTGTGGCGGTGCTCTCCGATCCGCCGCCCATGCCGGCCAACCCTCTCACCGCGCCGGCCCCGCCGAAGCCGGTTCCTCCGGAGCCGCAGCAATGACGCGCAGCACACTCGGTGACAACATCCACGGCGACGAGGAGCTCCTGCCGGTCCGGGGCGGCTACATCATCATCACGCTGGTGCTGGCCCTGCTGCTGAATCTCGTGCCGCTGCCCGGCTGGCTGTCCAGTGCCACGCCCGACTTCGTCGCGCTGCTGATCGTCTACTGGAGCGTGTTCCAGGCCCACCGCGTCGGCCTGTGGCCCGCCTGGGTGCTCGGACTGTTCATGGATGTGGCGGATGCGAGCCTGTTCGGTCAGCACGCCATGGCCTACTGCGTGGCCGCCTACGCGGGCATCTTCGTGCACCGGCGCATCCAGATGTTCCCCATGAGCTACCAGATCGCCCATGTGCTGGCGATCCTGCTCGGGCAGCAGGCGCTCCAGCTGCTCATCCGGCTGGTGGCCAATGCGGAGCCGCCGGACATGCTGTATTTCGTATCGAGCCTCACCGGGGCCGCGCTGTGGCCTGCCCTGGTCGGGATCCTCATGCTGCCCCTGCGGCAACGAACGGGTCCCGAAGAGGTCTGAGCCCGGGCCGGCCCACCAACCCCGAGACATGCTCTTGCGCCTGCCCTCCAGGATGCGGTTCGCGCGCTCCCGCTCGGGATTCCGGCCACGGAACCGCGGCGTGGAACTGCGCCACGACGAGTCCGCCCTCAAGAACTGGATTGCCCGCGTGGCCTTCGGTCGTCCGCGCGCCGGCTTCCGGCCGCAGGCGAGCGGCGTCGAGATGCGCGATCTCGCCCGCGAGCTGGAGCGGTTCCACTGGCGGCTGGCGGTCTGCGCCGCCGGCGTGCTGTTCCTGTTCTTCGCGCTGATGCTGCGGTTCTTCTACCTGCAGGTCCTCCAGCACGACTACTACATGACCCTCGCGGAGGCCAACCGCATCTCGATGGTGCCGG
>CAZEDA010000670.1:0-2035 GCA_964510915.1 uncultured Rhodocyclaceae bacterium
GAGCCGCCTCTTCCATCAGCCGATTCAGATTGGCCACCATTTCGCGATACTCGAACTCGAATCGCGACTCCTCACCCCTCGCATCGAACTCTCCCGCCGCGGCTGCGGCGGACAGGCGCTTGATCTCGTCGGCTACCGCAAGCAGCTTGCTTCGGGCGTCGTTACAGGCATCGGAGACACGCGCCAGCTCGCCGGGCAAGGGGGCCATCTCGACGGAGAAGTCCCCGCGGGCATAGGCCTCGACAACGCCGACCAGACGGAAGGTGATCGCCGACTGCTGGGCGACGAGTTCGTTGACCGCCGTCGCCATCTCGCCGTAGGTCCCCGGCAGCGCCTCGGCGTCCATGCGGTAGCTCACGGCGCCGGCCGTGTGCTGGCGGGCCATTTCCCCCTGGCCCTGCACGAAGCCATCGAGCGTGCGCTTCATCTCCGCCATCGCCAGGATCACGGCACCGAGTTCATCCCCGGAGGCCTTCGGCACGTCGAACGCGAGATCCCCTCGCGCGAGACGCGCTGCGATCGCCGCAGCATCGCCCGCGCTGCGCGTGATCGCTCGCATGACGACCACACCGAGCCCCCCCGCCAGCGCCATGAGGCCGAGCACGACCGTGGCCAGCCAGTTTCGCTTCCAGGTCATCTTCGCGATACGCGCCTCCAGCAGGCCATCCAGCGCCGGACTCGTCACGTCGTAGAACGCGAAGTTGGCTGCCAGCGCCGCTTCGGCAGCGGCACGATAGGCAGACGGATCGAAGGTGAGCCGGTCCACGCTCAGCACATCGCCTTCCACGATCTTCAGGAAAGCCTCCGCCGCGTTCGCGAGCTTGGCGTGCGGCTCCTTGAGCGTGGGATCGAGAGAGGCGTTCGTGCTGACCGCCGTGTCGACCGAGGCCTTGATGGCTTCGCGGAATCCGTAGGACACGCCGGCCGTCGTGGAAAGCTGTGTGCGCTGTTCGCCCGTCATGGTCTTCCGGGTCAGCACGGAGCCGCCGAGGTCGCGCAACTGCGTCATCTTCCGGCCGATGTGCGGGACCCGGGTGATGATGATGTCCATCAGGTAGTAGCTGTCGAGATCGGGATCGAGGATCAGATTCGACGTGTTGCCCACGTGGTCCATCAGCGCACCGATCTCGTCGGTCACCGGCGTCGTGTCGGCGCCCGTCTCCGGAAGCGACTTCCACGCACTCTTGATCTTGTCCCACTTGTCGCCGATCGCCAGTTCCTCACCCAGTTCCGCATGGACCGCATCGACGGCGGCGACCGCCTTCTCCACGTTCGGGCGTGCCGCCGGGTCGGCCTGCGCTGCGATCACGCTCTGCAGCAGGTCCCGAAGGGGCTTGTGATAGGCGACACCGATACGCTCCTTCGCGGAGAACGCGATCGATTCGTTCATCGTGGCGAGCAGGACGCCGAGCGCCGTGAGCATGGACGCGGCAGCAACGAGCGCCACGAGGGTGAACTTGGTGCGAAGGGAGAGACGATCGAGCACGGCGTACATGTCGGGATCCGGAAGTCGACTGGTTGTCGTTGTCCCGTTTACGGATCACCTCGCCACAACTTGATCAAGGTCCTGATTTTGCACCACTTCAGGGCATTTTCCCGGTCGCTGCCCTGCTCCGGAAACGACAACGCGCCGCCGGGAGCCCGGACGGCGCGCTAGACGACCTGGCCCGCGTGACGTCGCGCGCCAGACGGTCAGGACTCGGCGGTCAGAATTCCTCCCACTCCTCCTCGGCCGCAGCGCCGCCGGCCACGCGCGACTTCTTGGCGGGCGATGACTTGGAGACGGACGCCTTGCCTGCCGGCTTCGACTCGGTCTTCTTGGAGATGCGCGCCACGTTCTTCGCCCGATCGGGCCCGCGGCGCTCGGTGTTGCCATCCCACCCGCCGCCCGCCGCGCCAACCGAACCGGAATCGCTCACCTTGAAGATGGACACAGCCTGAGACAGCGTCTGCGCCTGTTCCTCCAGGCTCTCCGCTGCTGCCGCCGCCTCTTCCACCAGCGCCGCGTTCTGCTGTGTCACCTCGTCCATCTGCG
>CAZEDA010000671.1:0-2033 GCA_964510915.1 uncultured Rhodocyclaceae bacterium
TGCTGCGCAACGGCGACCGCGTCGAGATCATCACGGCCGCGCACGCCAAGCCCAATCCGGCGTGGCTCAATTACGTGGTCACGGGCAAGGCGCGTTCGCACATCCGGCACTTCCTCAAGACCATGCAGTACGAGGAGTCCGCGCAGCTGGGCGAACGCCTGCTGAATCAGGCGCTGTCCGCGCTGCAGACCCGTCCGGATCAGGTGCCCGAAGACAACTGGGTGAAGCTCCTCAAGGACGGCAGCCTGCACTCCAAGCAGGAGGTGCTCGCGGAGATCGGCCTGGGCAAGCTGCTGGCCTTCGTGGTGGCGAGACGGCTTCTGCAGTTGGGCGACTACGATCCGGAAGCCTCGGCGCGCCTGCCGGGCTCGATGGTCATCCGCGGCTCCGAAGGGCTCGCGCTGCAGCTCGCGAAGTGCTGCCACCCGATTCCCGGCGACCCGATCATCGGCTACATCCGCAAGGGCCATGGGCTGATCGTCCACACCCACGACTGTCCGGTGGCCCGCAAGACGCGAGGCGACCCGGACAAGTGGCTCGACATCGAATGGTCATCCGACACCGATCGCCTGTTTGCCGTGAACATCAAGCTGGTGGTGTCGAATCAGCGGGGCGCCCTGGCGCGGCTGGCTGCGGAAATCGCGGAGGCCGGCGCCAACATCGACAACGTGAGCCTCGAGCCGGGCGACTCGAGCGCCTATGCCAACATCCATTTCACGCTGCAGGTGAAGAATCGCCCGCACCTGGCGCTCATCATGCGCGGCCTGCGGCGCATCCCCGAGGTGATCCGCATCAACCGCCTGAAGGGATGACCGACGCTGCCGAACCTCCTCCCGGCGCCGGCATCCGGCATTGCCAACCGACCGACTCCTGACACCCTCGCGGGAAGGCTGCCCGCAACGGCGCGCCTGATCCGCACTCGACCCGACTAAATGGAAATTCTTTCTCTGCAGTTCCTCTATGCGCTTGGCGCCATCGTCGTCATCGACCTCGTCCTCGCGGGCGACAACGCCATCGTGATCGCCCTGGCGGCCCGCACCCTGCCGAAACACCTGCAGACCAAGGCCATCGTTTGGGGCACAGCCGGCGCCATCATCGTACGGATCCTGATGACGGTCATCGTCGTCTGGCTCCTGCAGTTGCCCGGCCTCCGGCTGATAGGGGGCGTTCTGCTGATCTGGATCGGCTACAAGCTGCTCGCCGCGGAAGATCACGACGAAGGTCAGGATGTCTCCGGCGCCAAGGGGCAACAGACGACCTTCTGGGATGCCCTGCGAACCATCGTCATCGCCGATGCGGTGATGGGGCTCGACAACGTGCTGGGGGTGGCAGGCGCGGCAAAGGGCAGCTACCTCCTGGTCATTCTCGGACTCGCGATCAGCATCCCGATCATGATCTGGGGCAGCACGATCATCCTCAAGTGGGTCGATCGCTTTCCGATCATCATCTATGTGGGTGCCGGTGTACTGGCCTGGACGGCGGCGTCGATGATCTGCCACGAGCACATGCTCCTGCCTTACCTGGAAAACCGGGAGTGGCTGCGCTGGCTGATCTACGCCGTTTCGCTGGCAGGCGTCCTCGGCACCGGATACCTCATCCGGACCCGCCGATCGAAGACCGGTTGACGTTTGTCAACGCAGGGCTACCATTGCCAGGGGAAGCTTTGGCATTGCCGTTATCGTTCGGGGTGGTCGGAATGAAGCGTCTGTTCGCGGGGGTATGCATTGCGGGGGCACTGGCCCTGTCGGGTTCGGCGTTCGGCCAGAACGCAGGGGACGACGCCGGGGACCTCCCGAAGCCGCCCGCCCGTTCGGAGCGGCTGGACATCTTCGGCGCCGGCATGTGCCATCAGTGCGAATGGCGCCCCCGGCCCAAGCTGATGGCCGCCGCCGAACAGTGCGGTGAAGGCGCGGACGGCAAGGCGAGACTCGCGGTCTTCGAGTGCGGTCGCAACCCCGCCTGCGACAACGTCTGCAACTTCGTGCGTTGCGAAACGCCCTGAGGGAGCGCAGAGTCGCCACCGGCGGCAATCC
>CAZEDA010000672.1:0-2026 GCA_964510915.1 uncultured Rhodocyclaceae bacterium
CTCAAGGACACCGTGGCCCGCGTCGTCCCCTACTGGGAGGAAGTGATCGCGCCCCAGATCCGCTCCGGCCAGCGCCTGCTGATCGCCGCCCACGGCAACTCGATCCGTGCGCTGGTGAAGTACCTGGACGGCGTCTCCGAAGCCGACATCGTCGGTCTCAACATCCCCACGGCGACGCCGCTGGTCTACGAGCTGGACGACGCGCTTCGGCCGATCCGTCATTACTACCTCGGCGACGCCGCGGCCATCGAAGCCAAGGTCCAGGCCGTGGCCGCCCAGGGCAAGGCCAAGTAAGGCCTTGCGCAACTGGCGCCTCTGGGCGGGCCTCGTGCTCGCCCTGGCCTCCGCGAGCCCCTGGGCCGCGCCGAAGCAGGAGCTCGAGGAGGTCCGCGACCGCCTGCAGGAACTGCAGACGGAACTCGAAGCCTCCGAGCAGTCCCGCGCCGAGGCGGCGGACCAGCTCCGGGCCTCGGAGCGCGCCATCAGCAAGGCCAACCGCCGACTGCGTGACCTCACCCGCGAGCGCGACGCCGTCCGCCGCGAGCTGCAGACCCTCCGGGAGCGCTCCGAACGCCTGCAGTCCGACATCACCCGGCAGCAGGACGCCTATGGGCGCATGCTTCAGGATCAGCACCGCCATGGCCGCGCGGAGCCGCTGCGACTCCTGCTGACCCGCCACGACCCCAACGATGTCGCGCGGCAGATGCGCTACCTCACCTACGTGGCGAAAGCGCGTTCCGATGTGGTGCGCTCCCTCAAGACCAATCTCGCGGAAGTGGCCGACCTCACGCGACAGGCCGGAGAGCGGGAGCACGATCTCGCGGAAGTGGAGAAGGCCCACGACAGCGAGCGCCGCACCCTGGAGCAGGAGAAGGCCGCCCGCAAGGAAGCCCTTGCCTCCGTGTCGGCTGAACTCGCGAAGCAGCGCAAGGAATACGCGACGCTGAAGCGCGACGAGGAGCGGCTCGGGGAGCTGATCGCGAAGCTGGCGAGGGCGCTCGCCAAACCCAAGACCAAGGCGAAGGGCAAGGTCCGCGACAGTGCCGCGGCGGTCGAGAACACGAGCACGCCGGAAGACACCGAAGACTCGGTCGCGTTCCGCGCACTCAAGGGAAAGCTGCGGCTGCCGATCTCCGGGGAACTCGCCACGCGCTTCGGCAGTCCACGCGGTGACGACGGGTTTTCGCGCAAGGGCGTGTTCATCCGCGCGCGGAACGGTCAGGAGGTGAAGGCGGTCGCCCAGGGGCGGGTCGTGTTCGCCGAATGGCTGCGAGGGTTCGGCAACCTCGTGATCGTCGATCACGGCGGCGGCTACATGAGTCTCTATGGCAACAACGAGGCCTTGTACAGGCAGCCCGGCGACGCGGTCCGCGCAGGCGACGTCCTTGCTTCGGTCGGAGCGAGCGGTGGACAGGAGGAGTCGGGGCTATACTTCGAATTGCGCCATCAGGGCAAGCCGTTCGATCCACTGCCCTGGGCCCCGCCCCGTCCCTGAGGGCCCGCGAGTCCGCCGTCGTCGAGTCTTACCCGGCACGCATTGTTCTTGCATTTCTTAACCAACCACCGGACGTTTTTCGGAGAACCGCATGGTCACTCGTTTCAAACAGGCAGGGCTCATCATGGTCGGCGCCGTGCTCGGCGTACTGGTCAGCCTGCACTTCTCGGCCGTCGCCCAGAAGGATCCCGGCCCGCTGCCCGTCGAGGACCTGCGTGCATTCACCGAAGTGTTCGGCCGCATCAAGGCGGACTACGTCGAACAGGTCGAAGACAAGAAGCTCATCAGCGAGGCCATCAACGGCATGCTGTCGGGCCTCGACCCCCACTCGGCGTATCTGGATGCAGACGCCTTCAAGGAACTGCAGGTCGGCACCCAGGGTGAATTCGGCGGCCTCGGCATCGAGGTCGGCATGGAAGACGGCTTCGTGAAGGTGGTGTCCCCCATCGAGGACACCCCGGCGTTCCGCGCAGGCATCAAGGCCGGCGACCTGATCATCAAGCTCGACGAGACCAACGTGAAGGGCATGAG
>CAZEDA010000673.1:0-2022 GCA_964510915.1 uncultured Rhodocyclaceae bacterium
CCGGATGGTGTTGAAGGTAACCGCTCCCAGTCCGACCACCAATACGCCTGCGAGCATAAGGATGAAGACCCTCCCGGCCCGAAGAGCGGAGTCCACCTGTCGCGCCCACGCACTGTCGAGCTGAGCGTGCTCGACGCCGGGCCACCGCCCCGCTTCGGCCTGCAGCTTCTCAAGGGCATCCGCCGCGCCGCGACGGCCGGCCACCACGAAGGCGTCGGGCAGCGGATTACGGCCGATCTCTTCCTGGATCGAGGCCATGCCGGTGGCTTTCTCAAGCTCCTTCAGGGCGACGTCCCGGGGGACGAACCGGACCTTGGAGACCGCCGCGTGTCCGGCCAGCTTCGATTCGAGGCCTTTCCGGTCGGGTTCCGGGAGGTCCGGCTGGAGGTAGAGGGTGAGTTCGGGCTCCGCGCTGCGCTCGGGGGCAAGGGTTGCGAGATTCTTCAGGAGCACGTGGAGACCGGCCGGCAAGGCGAGGGCGATGCCGATCACCACGATGCTCAGCAGGGTGCCGACCGGGCTGCGGCCCATACGCCCAAGGGTGTCCGAAACAGCGAGCGCATGCTCACGTAGCCAGGTCCTCATGCGGCGAGACTGCCTTTCGACAGGATCACCTGCCGGGGACGGACGGACTCGAACACCTGTGGCGCATGGGTGGAGACCACCAGAGTCACCCCGACCTGATGCAGCGCCTGGAACAGCGCGACGATCTCCCTCGCGTAGGCGTCGTCGAGATTGGCCGTTGGTTCGTCCGCCAGGACGATGGCCGGCCGATGGACGATGGCGCGGGCGATGCACACGCGCTGCTGTTCCCCGCCGGACAACTCGACCGGATGGGCGTTTTCCTTGTCCCGGAGGCCGACCCGGTCCAGCGCCGCCCGCACCCGACGGGCGATGTCGGCGCCGTCGAACCCGGTGATGCGAAGCGGGAGCGCCACGTTTTCCCGGACGCTCCGGTCTAGCAGCAGCTTGTGGTCCTGGAAGACGAGGCCGAAGTTGCGCCGGAGGTAGGGGATCGCCGCCGGGCGCAGACCGCCCAGATTCTGGCCGCTGACCCACACCGCGCCGGAGGTGGGTCGTTCGATGGCGGCCATCAGCTTGAGCAGAGTGCTCTTCCCGGCGCCGGAGTGCCCGAGGAGCAGGACGAACTCGCCCTTGTTCACTTCCAGGGAGACGCCGTGCAGGGCTTCCTGCCCGCCCGGATAGCGCTTGGTGACATCCTGAAGGCGGATCACGCCGGCAACCCTGCTGTCGACAAGCCCGTCAGCCAAGCATGGCGTCGACGAAGGCCCGCGCCTCGAAGGGACGGAGGTCGTCCATGCCTTCCCCGACACCGATGTAGCGGATGGGAACGGGCCGCTCCCGGGCGATGGCCGCGATCACTCCGCCCTTCGCGGTGCCGTCGAGCTTGGTCAGAACCAGTCCGGTAAGGCCGATGGCGTCATCGAAGGCCTTCACCTGGGCAACGGCGTTCTGGCCGGTGTTGGCGTCCAGCACGAGCAGCGTTTCGTGGGGAGCGCCCTCGAGCGCCTTGTTGGTGACCCGGCGGATCTTGCGCAGCTCTTCCATCAGGTGGCCCTGCGTGGGAAGGCGACCGGCGGTGTCGGCGAGGACGAGCGAGATGCCCTTGGCCAGAGCGGACTGCACGGCGTCGAACACCACCGCGCCCGGATCGCCCGACTGCTGGGAAACCACCGTGACATTGTTGCGGCTGCCCCATTCGGCGAGCTGTTCGCGGGCGGCCGCGCGGAAGGTGTCGCCCGCCGCCAGGAGGACGGAATGTCCCTCCGCCTGGTAGAGGTGCGCCAGCTTGCCGATCGACGTGGTCTTGCCCGCGCCATTGACGCCGCACAGCAGGATCACGAACGGCTTGGCCGTGCGGGTGTCGAGAGGGCTTTCGAGTGGGGCCACGAGTTCCGTCAGCGTGGCCTTGAGTTCCTCCCTCACCTGCTCGGGCGTCGCGGCGCCCGACTTGCGGACCCGTGCACGGGTCGCCTGGATGAGATGCTGCGTGGCCGAGAC
>CAZEDA010000674.1:0-2018 GCA_964510915.1 uncultured Rhodocyclaceae bacterium
GCTGGCTGCACACCGGCGACGTGGGAGAGATGGACCGGGACGGGTACTTCCGCATAACCGACCGGATGAAGGACATCATCATCACTGCCGGCGGCAAGAACATCACGCCCTCGGAGATCGAGAACCAGCTCAAGTTCTCGCCGTACATCACGGACGCCGTGGTGATCGGCGACCGGCGGGCGTACCTGACTGCGCTGGTCATGATCGATCAGGAGAACGTCGAGCGGTACGCCCAGGACCACGGGATTCCCTTCTCGAGCTACGCCAGCCTGACCCGGGCCGAGGCGGTGCAGCAGCTCATCGCCGCGGAGATCGACCGCGTGAACCGCGAGTTCGCGCGGGTCGAGAGAATCAAGGCGTTCCGTCTGATCGACCGGCAGCTCACGCCCGAGGACGAGGAACTCACGCCGACGATGAAGCTGAAGCGCCAGTTCGTGCAGCGCAAGTTCGCGGACTTGATCGACAGCATGTACGGCGCGGCGACGTAGACCGGGCGAATCGCGAGCAGGGACGGGACCGGGAATCGCCGGCGCCGACCGCGTTGACCACTGCCGCCAATACGCGGCCCGATCCCTGTGTGCGGGCGCCATTGGCACGACGCGCGCGTCCAAGGCAAACTCCTGCCTCATGCGATTCCTCCGAATTCTCCTGATCAGCGCGGCAGTCGCCGTGGGCGGCCTGACGGTGGCCGACGACACCGACGAAGCGCCGCTTTCTGCCGGGAGTTCCACCGTGACTTCCGCCGGGAAAGATGCCTACTTCCTGCCGTCGCCGGCTCTCGGCGAGCGTCAACGGGAGACCTTCGAGCGCGGCAAGGCGGGCTTCGAGCGGCCGTGGGTGGTGTTCTCCGTGAGTGCCGGGGATTGGGGGCTGGGCCCCACTTTCGTCGGGGACCGCTGCAGTGCCTGCCACAACCGTGGCGGACGCGGGGCGCCGCCCGATCTGCCGGATGAGCCGATGCTCGGCGTGGTCGTGCGGGTGAGCGTTCCCGGTACCGATGGCGTCGGCGGCCCGAAGCCGCTGGCGCACTACGGCGGCCAGATCCAGAACCGTTCGCTGCAGGGCCAGAACATCAATACGCTGCACGCGTATGAGCCGATCCCGGCCGAGGCCGACCTGTTCGTCGACTGGGAGGAACACACCGAGACGCTCGCCGACGGCACGGAAGTCACCCTGCGACGCCCCAGGCTGCGCATCGAGAAGCCAGCCTTCGGCGATCTGCCGCCCGACACCATGACTTCACTGCGTCAGGCGCCGCCCGTGTTCGGCCTGGGTCTGCTGGAAGCGGTGCCGGAAGAGACGATCCTCGGCATCGCCGAGCGGCAGCGCGCCCTCGGCTTCAACGGGCGACCCAACATCGTGTGGGACGCGATCGGGGGCCGGCGGGCGCTGGGGCGTTTCGGCCTGAAAGCGACGCAGCCCTCTCTGCGCCAGCAGATCGCCGCCGCGGCGCTGCACGACATCGGCGCGACCTCCAGCGTGTTCCCGCAGCAGAACTGCCCCCCAATCCAGGTGGCATGCCGGCGCGAAGTGCCGGGCAACGATCCCGAACTCACCGATGCGGCGTGGGACGATCTGGAGATCTTCTCGCTCGGCCTGGGCGTGCCCGCGCGCCGCAACATGAAGGACCCGGAAGTGCAGCGCGGCGCAGCGCTGTTCGAATCGCTGCAGTGCGCCGTGTGTCATGTGCCTGCGATGCGCACGGTCGACTACTTCCCGCGGCTGCCTCAGTTGTCGAAGCAGACCATCCACCCCTACACCGATCTGCTCCTGCACGACATGGGCGAAGGTCTCGCCGACCACCGGCCGGACTTCGGCGCGGGCGGCCGCGACTGGCGCACGGCGCCGCTCTGGGGACTGGGGCTGTCGAAGACGGTGAACGGCAACGACACGCTGCTGCATGACGGGCGCGCGCAGAGCGTGACCGAGGCGATCCTGTGGCACGGCGGGGAGGCCCAGGGATCGAAGGAGACTTTCCGCAAGCTGCCGAAGACGGATCGGGCGGCGCTGCTCAAGTT
>CAZEDA010000675.1:0-2006 GCA_964510915.1 uncultured Rhodocyclaceae bacterium
GGTGTGTGACCACCCTCGTCGCCTGGCAGGCGACCGAGGCCGCGTGGTTCTGGGTCGCGGCCAACCTCGCGGGGCTGTGCATGGGGGCGAGCCAGTCTGCCGGGCGGGCGCTGGTCGGCTACTTCAGTCCGGATGACCGGCGTGCGGAATTCTTCGGCCTGTGGGGCCTGGCGGTGAAGCTGTCGTCCATCTTCGGGCCGCTCACCTACGGGCTCATCACCTGGGTGACAGGCGGCGACCACCGGACATCCATGCTGCTCACGGGGGTGTTCTTCATCGCCGGTCTGGCGGTCCTGTCCGGGGTGGATGCTCAGCGGGGAAGGGCTGCTGCCGTCCGGGGTTGACGTTGGCATGGGCCCAAGGCCCGCGAATTGCTAAAGTGTCGGATTAATGCGCCGTCAGTTCCCGGCCAACCAGGTTCCCTTTCGAGTCCGACACCATGCTGAGCTGGCTCAAGTCATCGCCCGACGCGGATCATCCGCTGGCCGACCCCCGAACGGCAAAGCGGACGCTCGAGGCGCTGGACGCCCTCCCGCCGCTTCAGGCGCTCGAAAAACTGCTGGACCATCTCGATGCCGCTCGGGAAGCCGAGAACATGTCGGCCCAGCGGGTCCTCGAGATCGTGGAACTGGTGGATGCCTCTTCCAAACCCCACCAGCAGGCGCTCACCCGCGAGTTCCTCACGGTTGACCCGGAGAACCGCGCCGCCGGCACCCGCATCGCCCATGTGGTCGGCAATTTCTGGGACGGTCTCGCCCGCGCCTACCGGATGCTGCTGGAGATGTACGTCACCGGTGACCCCAGTGCCCAGGTCCTGAAGCCCCGCCTCGCAATCATTGCCGCGAGGGCTCTGCGGGCATTCAATCTGCACCTGAAGTGGCGGCTCCTTCGCTACGCCCCTCTGGAACCCGTGCTTTGGGGGGCCTTCGCCCGTGTGTACCAGATCGCGGAGCGCCATGGCATCGCCACCACGACGACCGTGATCTATCCGGGTCCCTTCGGCGAGTCTTCGGTCCGCCGCGAGATGCTGAAGGCCATGATGCTGGCCGTGTCGTCGACGGACTCCCTGCCCAAGCGGCAGATCGAGATCGTGGAGCGCCTGTGCGCCCAGTTCTCGGAGTTCTTCACGCTGCAGGAGGAGCCGGCGCCCGGCGTGTACTTCCACTTCGATCTCGACGCCGACCGCGCCCCGGCGCGAGCGTCGAGCGGCATGGCGGGCGGCTCAGGCCTGCGCTTCTTCGGCCCCAGCGCCGCGGCGCCGCACCTCAAGAAGCTGGCCCAGGATGTCCGCGTGACCGGTGGCGTTCCGCCGACCGTCAACCTGGGCGGCAGCTATCCGACGCATGACGTGGTGCAGGTGCTGGAGCATCTGGCCCATTACTGGTCGCCGATTCCGCCCACGCGCAAGGAAAAGCGGCGGGACTCCAAGGAAAAGGTCGAGGCCGTCCACGGCCTGAACGACATCATCGCCGCTATCGATGCCGATGAGTTCGGCTGGAACTTCGATGTCCGCAAGCTCGAGGATTGGGTACTCGCCGACGAGAGCTCTGCCGGCATTGGCGCCACCGTGCCGACCGATCGCAGCGACTGGCTCGCCGTGGGTGAGATGGTGGGTGTCCGCTACCTGGACGAAGGCATCGCCTGGGGCGTCGGCATCGTCCGCCGGCTGAACCTGGTGGACCGCAGCCAGCGGCAGGTGGGCATCGAACTGCTGTCGCGCGGCGCCATTCGCGTCGTGCTGAGCCGGCTCCTGATGGACGGGTCGCCCGATCCGGACCCCAAGTCGATGATCGACGCGCTCATGCTGCCGTCCCCCGCCGAGAACAGCATCGGGCGCCTGACCGCGAAGATCGCCGTGCGGCCCGGCGCCTTCGACCTGCGCGACAGTTACGGCCTGATGCTCTACGGCATGGACTATCTGCTGGTGCCGAAGGGCTCGGTCGAGCACGGCGCCGACTTCGTCATCGCCGAGTACCGCCTGCTCGTCCGGTCTTCGGACTGAGCGT
>CAZEDA010000676.1:0-1995 GCA_964510915.1 uncultured Rhodocyclaceae bacterium
TCTTCACGCCTTCACGCCTTCACGTCTTCACGTCTTCACGTCTTCACGTCTTCACACCCCCAACCCCCGCCGCCGGCCCCGAGAGTAAGGTAACCTCGACTCCATGACGCGTCCTCCGCCCCCTCTGCCGCCAGCGCTGCCTGGAAACCGTATCGCGCTGGCCCGGAAGGCAGGGCCGATGGTCGTCTATGCGGACGGTCCCGCGACGGCACGGCCGCTGCTGCTCATCCACAGCATCAACGCGGCCGCGTCGGGGTACGAAGTCCTGCCGCTGTTCGAGCACTTCCGGGCATCGCGCGCGGTCTACGCGCCGGACCTCCCCGGCTACGGGCTCTCCGACCGGAGCGAGCGCGCCTACACGCCCCGGCTGATGACCGACGCGATCCACGACACGCTCGAACTCATTGCGCGAGACCACGGCGACACGCCGGTCGACGCGCTCGCGGTGTCGCTGGGCTGCGAGTTCCTCGCCCGCGCGGTCGCCGAAGCGCCGGCCCGTTTCCGAAGCGTGGCCCTGGTCAGCCCCACGGCCTTCAATCGCACCGCCCCAAGACGGGGCGCGCCCGGTGCGCATCTCGGCATGCCCTGGCTGCACCGGTTCTTCACCCGGCCGCTCTGGTCCGAAGGCATCTTCAATCTCCTCACCAGCCGCCGCAGCATCGGGTTCTTCCTGCGCAAGACCTTCGGCGGCAACGATGTCGATCCCGGCCTCCTCGAGTACGACTGGCTCACCGCCCGGCAGCCGGGTGCCCGGCATGCGCCTTTCTACTTCGTGTCGGGCTTCCTCTTCAGCCGCGATGCCAATACGCTGTACGAGTCGCTCGCGTGCCCGGTATGGATGTCCCATGGCACGCAGGGCGACTTCACCGACTACCGCTGGAAAGGCGCGCTGGCTGCCCGGTCCAACTGGCGGTTCCGCGTCTACGAAGGGTGCGGCGCCCTCCCGCACTTCCAGCAGCCGCGGGCTTTCGTGGCGGACTATCAGGCCTTTCTGGATACTCTGGCCTAGAATCTGGTGTTGAACGGCAGCAGACCCGCGAAGCCCGAAGCAACCGGGATTCGGTTCCAGGTTCGCGGAGTCCTTGCCGTTATAGTGGAATGTCACGGCCCCGGGGGATCGCAAAGGTCCTGCCGACTTGTCCCGATGCAGTCGAGAAGGGGCACGGCAAACCCGAAAAGATCACGGAGAGACAGTGCGACCAACAGGCGACGATATCGAGCACGCCGATCCGGAACAGCGTTCGGCCCGGGCTCCATCGGAACCCCTGGAATTCCCCGGAGCCGGCAGCGCAGCGTTCGGCAGCCAGACGCCCAACTTCCCGCTCGTACGCTGGCTTCCTCTGTTTTCCGGCGGTCTGATCGGCCTGCTGCTCGCGATCATCGCGGCGTCTCTCTGGGTGAGCCGCGAGTCACAGCTTCAGGCGGCGACCCGCACCACCCGCAATCTGGCCCTGGTGCTGGAGGCGCAGACGGCCCACACGCTCGAGGCCGTGGACGCGACGCTATCCGGATTCGCCAACTTCTGGGAGCAGGTGCCACCCACCGCACGGCCGTCGGCCGCCGAACTGCACAGGCTGCTGCTCGACAAGGCGCACGACAATCCCTTCGTCCGTTCCATCTACATCCTCGATCCGCACGGCACCATGACCCATGATTCCGAGGCCCTGCCGGCCCGCGGGCTCAACTTCGCCGACCGCGACTACTTCCGGGTCCACAAGGATGCCGACAACGGCCTGCACGTGAGCAACATGATGCGGGGACGCCTGACCGGGCGCTGGGGGCTCGTGCTCACGCGACGTCTGTCCAATCCCGACCGCACGTTCGCCGGCGTCATCGTCGCCGCGCTGGAACCGTCCAATCTCCAGCTCGGCTATTCGGGGATCGACGTCGGCCGCGACGGGCTCATCAATCTGCGCCACGTCGACGGGGACCTCATCATCCGCGTGCCGGAATACGCGGGCACCGTCGGGCAGAAGATCCCCTCCACCGGTCTGC
>CAZEDA010000677.1:0-1965 GCA_964510915.1 uncultured Rhodocyclaceae bacterium
ACGCCCAACGCCCACTCCACATGCTCCCGCACAAGCACCGAGGCGTCCTCCCGTCGCGCCGTCAGGGCGGCAATCACCTCGGGCGTCGATACAGCATTGCCGAGGCCGACCGCGAGATTCCTCGACCAGCGCTCGTAGCCGATCCGCCGGATCGCGCTGCCCGCCATCCGCCGATCGAACTCCTCGGGCGTCCACGCGAACAATTCCACGAGTGTGGCGTGATCGAGCCCTTCGCGCACGGCGAACTCCGGCAGGTCGGATACCTGCGCGTACTTGTTCCACGGACAGAACAGCTGGCAGTCGTCGCAGCCGTAGACCCGATTGCCCAGCATCGGCCGGAGCTCGACCGGAATCGCGCCGTCGTGCTCGATGGTGAGATAGGAGATGCAACGGCGCGCATCCAGCCGGTAGGGCCCGACGATCGCCCGGGTCGGGCACACGTCGAGGCAGCGGGTGCAGCTCCCGCAGTGTTCCGTGACCGGCTCGGTGGGCGGCAGAGGCAGATCGGTATAGATCTCGCCCAGGAAGAAGAACGATCCGGCTTCGCGATGCAACGCCAGGGTGTGCTTGCCGCGCCAGCCCAGGCCCGACTTGCGGGCAAGCTCCACCTCCAGGACAGGCGCGCTGTCGGTGAAGACGCGGTAGCCGAACGGCCCGGCGTCCTGCGCAATGCGATCCGCGAGCTTCTGCAGCCGCGTGCGAAGGACCTTGTGATAGTCGCGGCCGAGCGCATAACGGGAAACGTAGGCCGTCCTGCCATCGTCCAGCGACTGCACGGCGGCGTCGGGGTCCTGCGCGAGGTAGTTCATCCGTGCGGTGATGACCGACACCGTGCCCGGGACCAGTTCCGCCGGGCGGGCGCGCTTGAGGCCGTGCCGGGCCATGTAGTCCATCGTGCCGTGGAAGCCGGCTTCCAGCCACGCCAGCAGGCCGGGCTCGGCGGCGGAGAGATCCACATCCGCCACCCCGACGGCGTCGAACCCCAGGTCGCGCGCCCAGACCGCTATGCGCTCGCGCAGTCCGGGCGGGGCGACCACGACTCCGGCTCTCCGGCGCTCAGGCGGGCGAGAGAACCTGCAGCGTCATGCGGACGATGAAGTCCTTCACCCGGGCGCGGTACGCGCCCATGTGCGGGGCGGCGGCATGCGCCTTGAGGGTATCGATGCTTTCCCACTTCTCGATGATCGTCACCACGTCGGGGCGCAGCGCGATTTGCGGGCCGAGCCCGCTGGCGACGTCGATCGCCGCACCGTATTCGATGCAGCCGACTTCGGCGTGGACATCCGGTACCACCTTGGCGAACTCGGCGAGAAACGCGTCGCGCTTCCCGGGATGCAGTTCGACCGTGGCGATGACGTGAATCATTTCCTCTCCCTCTCTGGTTGTCGTTGGCGGCGCCGCGCCGCCGGAAGCCGGCACGCAATCCGTGGCCGGCGGACCGAAGCATACGCCCCGGGCGGACGGGATCGGAATACGGCCGGAATCCCGGTGGCGTCATGGCGGCCCCTGAGCCCTTGTGCCACAATCAGGCGAGGAATCTTCGAGGGGTCTTTGAGGCATGACGTTCTGCTGGCGTCGCTGGAATGCCTGGGTGCTCGTCCTGGTGTTTGCGCTGATCCAGGGGTGGGCGCCGCTGCTGCATGCGCACGTCAGCCTGCCCGGCCCGTCGTCCGGCGCCCAGAGTGCCGACGCCCCCGCGCGCGGCATCCACCTGCCCGATGGCGCCCTGCCCGCCCCCCACCTCCATTCCTCCGACGGTCATGTGACGGTCCACGCCCGCTGCGAAAGTGGCGAGGGCATGATGGTCACGGCAGCCGTCGAGCATCGCCGCGACGAACGTCTCCTGGCGGCGGACTGGGGGCCGGCCGCCCCGGTCGCCGCAGACGCTCCCTGCAGGAATCGCGTTTCCGACTTATCCCTCTGGCATCCCGACACCACTGTCCGCCCCCGCACGGTCGATTCGGC
>CAZEDA010000678.1:0-1952 GCA_964510915.1 uncultured Rhodocyclaceae bacterium
ACCAGGGAGGCAATCGCCGACCCCACCAGCGTCACCCCGAACGACACGCCGAAGACGCCCGCCAACGGCGCGATGCCACCGAGAGGGCTGTTCGGCACTTGCGAGTACCCGAGGGCGAGCCATGGAAAGCCTGTGAAGATCCAGCCGCGCAGCCATTCCGTCAGTACCCATGCGGCGGGGAAAACGAGCATGCGCCATTTCGCCGAGGCGAAGAACGCGACAGTGCAAGCGATTGCGGGATAGAGAGAGAGGAATGCCGCGAACAGGAGGGTGGCCGGTCCGGCCAGCCAGAACGGCATGCCCCCAAACTGGTTGAGTGCGACATACACCCAGCCCACGCCGAAAACGAACAGGCCGAGGCCGAAGATAAACCCGATGAACGCCGCTGCTCGCACGCTCGTCGCCCGGGCGACGAGCCACGACAGGACGGCGAACGCAATGATGGGTAAGGGGAACCAGCCGAGCGGCGAAAACCCGAGGACGCTCGCGGCCCCGCAGGTGAAGGACAACGCGCCCGATAGCCAGAGTCCCGGGCGTCGGACCGGGGCCGTGGCGGTCATGCCTCGGCGGCGATACGATCCACGAGCAGCGAGTGAACGCGTCGGCTATCGGCCCTCAGCACCTTGAACCGCAAGCCGTTGACGACGATCTCCTCGCCCCGCTTGGGAACACGTTCGAACTCACCGAGAACCAGTCCCCCGACAGTGTCGAAGTCCTCGTCGCTGAACGCGGTGCCGAAGGCAGCATTGAAGTCCGCGATTTCCGTGACGGCCTTGACGCGGAAGCGCCCGTCGGGCTGCGACACGATGTTGTCCTCGGTCTCGTCGAAGTCGTATTCGTCCTCTATGTCCCCGACGATCTGCTCGAGCACGTCCTCGATGGTCACAAGCCCGGACGTCCCGCCGTACTCGTCGACGACGATGGCAATGTGGTTGCGCGTGGAGCGGAATTCCTTCAGGAGGACATTCAGCCGCTTCGACTCGGGGATGAACACGGCTGGCCGCAGCATCTCGCGGACGTCGAATTCTTCGCCTGCGTAGTAGCGCAGCAGATCCTTGGCGAGAAGAATTCCGAGCACCTTGTCCTTCGAGCCGTCGATCACCGGGAACCGGCTGTGGGCCGTTTCGATCACGGTGGGAATGAACTTCTCGGGAGGTTCCTCGATGTCGATCACGTCCATCTGGGCCCGGGGCACCATGATGTCGCGTGCCTGCATCTCCGACATCTGGAGGGCGCCCTCGACCATGGACAGGGCGTCGGAGTCGAGGAGCTGACGTTCGTAGGCCGAATGGAGCAGGGCGATCAGCTGATCGCGGTCTTCGGGCTCGCGCATCAGGAACGCGCTGAGCCGCTCCAGGAGAGACGGTTTTTCCGGACTGGGACTATCCATGGATTGTTCGGGAGGCGGACACTTGCCACCCCCCGCGGCGTTCAGGCCGCAACGACATAAGGGTCAGGATACCCGAGTTCAGAAAGGATTTGTTTCTCCAGGCGTTCCATCCGTCTCGCCTGGGCAGGGGTTTCATGGTCGAACCCCTGGAGGTGCAGCATGCCGTGGACGACCAGATGTGCCCAGTGGGCCCGAAGTGCCTTGCCCTGCTGCCGGGCCTCGGCGCGAACGACCGGCGCACAAAGAACGATGTCCCCGATGCAGGCTGGCCGGCTTTCGTAGACGAACGTGAGGACATTCGTCGGGTAGTCCTTGCCGCGGAACTGCTCATTGAGCGTCGCGCCCTCCCGTTTTCCCACAATACGCAACGTGACGGTGCAGTCTTTCCGCAGAGCCGCCCGACACCAGGCCTTGAGAGCGCGCGCGGTCGGGATATCGATCGAACGGCTGGCATCCTGGACTTCCAGCGCGAGCAAATGCGGAGATGGCTCCGTCACGTACCCTTCACCTTCCCGTGGGCCTCGTACGCGTTCACGATGCGCTGCACGAGCGGATGGCGCAC
>CAZEDA010000679.1:0-1945 GCA_964510915.1 uncultured Rhodocyclaceae bacterium
TCGGGGCGTAGCGCAGCCTGGTAGCGTACCTGCATGGGGTGCAGGTGGTCGGAGGTTCAAATCCTCTCGCCCCGACCAGTTTTCGGAGTCACGGCTCCAATCGCCTTTCCCGCGGCATTGCGAAGCTGAATCGTCCGATCTCATGCCACGCGACCGCTGTCCGGCCTCGGTTGCAGGCTCCGGCCTCGATGGTGCGGAGTGGCCGTGGTAGCCAGCCGCGTGGTTCTGCCTCATGCGCATCCTGCTCAGTAACGACGACGGTTATTTCGCTCCCGGCCTCCAGGCCCTCGCGGAAAGTCTCGCGCAGATCGGCGAAGTCACGGTAGTCGCGCCGGAACGCGACCGTTCCGGCGCCAGCAACTCCCTCACGCTCGATCGTCCCCTCACGGTTCGCAAGTCCCACCTCGGTTACTGGTACGTCAATGGCACGCCCACCGACTGCGTGCATCTCGCCGTCACCGGCCTCATCGACCAGTTGCCGGATATCGTGGTCTCGGGCATCAATCACGGGACGAACATGGGTGACGACACGATCTACTCGGGCACGGTCGCCGCCGCCACGGAAGGTTTTCTTCTCGGCATTCCGGCGATCGCGGTGTCTCTTGCGAGTCGTCACGCTGGAAACTTCGCCACGGCAGGGCGCGTTGCGCGCGACCTCGTCACGCGGCTGATGGGTACGCGCCCGCCGGGTCCCTGGCTGCTCAATGTGAATGTGCCCGATGTCCCTTACGAGTCGCTCGCCGGCCAGGAAGTCACCCGCCTCGGCAAGCGCCACAAGGCGGAGGGCGTCGTGAAGAGTCAGAACCCGCGGGGCGATACCGTGTACTGGGTCGGCCCGGCGGGCAGCGCGGCGGACGCAGGCCCAGGTACCGACTTCCATGCGGTCGCCCAGGGACGTGTCTCCATCACGCCGCTGCAGATGGACCTCACCCACTTCGAGCAGCTCGACGCTCTGCGCGAGTGGCTCACCGCCTGAACGCCGCCGTGGCTCTCGATCCGCGTCTTTCCGGCATCGGCATGACATCGCAGCGCACGCGGCTGCGCATGGTCGAGCGCCTGCGCGAGGAAGGCATCCGCGACGAGATCGTGCTGGGCGCCATGGCAGAAGTGCCGCGCCACATCTTCGTGGACGAAGCCCTGCAAAGCCGCGCTTACGAAGACATCGCGCTGCCGATCGGTTTCGGCCAGACCATCTCCGCACCTCTCACGGTGGCGCGCATGCTCGAACTCGCCCGCGCCGGCCGGACCCTCGCCAAGGTGCTGGAGATCGGTACCGGGTGCGGCTATCAGGCCGCGGTGCTGTCCCGATTCGTTCGCGAGGTCTACTCGGTCGAGCGCATCTCGGCGCTGCTGGGCAAGGCCCGCAAGGGCCTGCGCGAACTGCACGCAACGAACGTCAAGGTCAAGCACGCCGACGGACACCTCGGCCTCGAGCCGATGGCCCCGTTCGACGCCATCGTGATGGCCGCGGCAGCGCCCGCCGTTCCGGAACCCCTCACCGCCCAGTTGGCGCCTGGGGGGCGTCTCGTGATGCCGCTCGGCACCCGGGAACAGAAGCTCGTCGTCATCGAGCGCACCGATCGAGGCCTCGTCGAGACTGTCCTGGAGGGCGTCAACTTCGTGCCGATGCTCCCGGGCACCCGGGTGTGAGAGGGGTCCTCGCGGCCGCCGCGGCGGCGTGTCTGTCGCTGGGTCTTGCCGGTTGCAGTCTCCTGGGTGAGCAACCCATCGAAGGCAGCGGTGCTGGCCCGACCGTCAAGGCGGAGCCTGCCAAGGCCCCGGGGGCACCGGCGCCTCGCCCGAGCCGTCGCAAGGGGGATGAGCGGCCGGAGTCCTACATCGTCCAGCGCGGCGACACGCTGTTCGGCATCGCGCTCGACTTCGGTTTCGACTATCGCGATCTCTCCACCTGGAACGGCCTCGCGGACCCCGGTCGCATCCTCGT
>CAZEDA010000680.1:0-1944 GCA_964510915.1 uncultured Rhodocyclaceae bacterium
ACACGGGAGGATCGTCCGCCATGCACGCCGCGAAGTTCGCCTCGCCACGCCTCCCCGGCACCCTTCCCCGTCCCAGACTGTTTTCGGCCTGTGATCGCGCGCTCGCCGAAGTGCCGGCACTGTGGATCGATGGCCCGGCCGGATCGGGCAAGACGCGCCTGATCTCCGCCTACGTTGCGCAGGCGGGGTATTCCGCACGCTGGCTCAATACGGACGCTGGCGACCGCGATCCCGTCGCGTTCTTTGGCGCCATGTCGACGCTCGCCGGCGGCGCAACTCTCCCCGACCTGGCGATCGAGCGCGCGTTCGACCTCGACAACTTCGCCCGGCGCTACTTTCGGCAGTGGTTTGCGGCGGTCCCCGCCGGGACTCTTCTGATCCTGGACGATTGGCACCACACGGCCGGCAGTCCGGTCGACGGCGTACTGCCTGCACTCATGGACCAGGTGCCGGAAGGCTGCCACGTGATCATTCTCTCCCGAGGGGTACCCGGGCCCGAACTCGCGCGTCACGAACTGAACGACCGCCTCGGTCGCGTCCACGCCGACGCGCTTGCATTCACGCGGGACGAGGTTGGCCTGCTCGCCGCCCACGCGCATCTCGACACGTCCGAAGACGCACTTTCGCACATCATCTCGGCGACCGAAGGCTGGGCGATGGGGGTACACCTGCTGCTGAAGGGAGGACTGCGCGTATCGGACGGGCCAATGACGTCGAGCGTGCTCGAGGCCTACGTAGAGACGGAAATCCTCGCATCGCTGGGCGACGAGGAGCGTCGCGTCCTGCTGGCAGTGAGTCTCCTCGACACCGCCGATGCGACGAGTGCCACGGCACTCACCGATAATCCGCACGCGGCGCGGACGCTTCTGAGCGTGGCACAGCGCACGGGTGTTCTTCTGACTTCGGCGTCGGACGGCACTGGATTCCGTTGCCCGTCGCTGTTCCAGGATCTGCTTCGCGAACGCGCCCGGCGCACGCTGACGCCGTCCGAGTTCGCAGCGCTTGCATCGCGATCCGCGAGCGTGCTCGCGGCCGGGGGCCGGACCGCGCAGGCCTTTGAACTGCTCCGTTGGGCTGGAGATCCAGCCGCGCTTTGCGCGTTCGTGACCACGCATGGGAACACCCTGCTGGAGACGGGACGCACCGAAACTCTGCGGAGCTGGCTCGATGCCCTCGAATCAACTGCATTCGATGCGTCCGCCCGCCTTCGGCTCTGGCGCGGCATCTGCCGCTCCTACCTCGCGCCGCGCGAGGCCCTCGAGGACATCGCAGCGGCCTATCGGCGCTTTTCCGCTGATCACGACACGGGAGGCGCCTTCGACGCTGCCGTCGCTGCCGTGGAAAGCGGCCTAGCGCAAGTCCACGATCTACCCGCCCTCGACCCCTGGATCGATGCGCTTGCTGCCACCATCGACGCGGCCCGCACGGACACCGAGCGGTTGCGGGGCTGGTATGCGCTGATCTACGCGGCGCAATGCCGCAAGCCCGGGCAGCCCCGGATTCGCGAAGGTGTGGCCTGGGTTCGAGCCTATTCCCATCGCACCGAAGATGCGGGGGAGCGTCTGCTGTGCGGCGTAGTCCTCATCTTCCACGCCTGCGTGGCGGCGGATCACATCCTCGGGCAGGAGATCATCGATCTCGTCGGCCCGCGGCTCACCGACGACATGCCCTCGCCAGTCACCCGATGGCTATGGCACTACTGGCGCGGTCTGTACCACCTGTGGCGCATTGAGTACGAAGACGCGACTCGCGAGTGGGACGTCTCGGTACAGTTGTGCGAGACCCACGGCCTGAAAGCGCTTGAGTACGTCATCCTGGCCAACGTTGTCATGGTGGATCTCGCCGAGGACCGCCTGGCGGACGCGCGGCGGCATCTCGACATCATCGATGCCGCCTACACAGGCACCGAGTCGATGGCACGCGCATTCTTCTGGCTCGGCGAGA
>CAZEDA010000681.1:0-1941 GCA_964510915.1 uncultured Rhodocyclaceae bacterium
ATCAACCTCTAAAGGATGCTCACCATGGGAAACATGAAGACACCGGGCGTGTACATCGTCGAGAAGAACGCCTTCCCGAATTCCGTGGTCGAGGTAGCGACCGCGGTACCGGCGTTCGTCGGCTATACCGAGAAGGCGGAGAACAAGGGCAACTCGCTCACGAACCGGCCTTGGCGGATCACCTCGATGGCCGAGTTCCATCAGTACTACGGCTTCGGCCCGACCTCGGACATCGTCCGCTTCAGCCTCAAGAAGGTGGAAGGTGAAGTGCCGGCACCCGCAGCCGACAAGGCGCTGGCCACCCGTGACGGCACGCCGCTCACCGTTCGGGGTACTGGCTATCTGCTTGCGCAGGTTCGCGGCTTCTACCTGCTCTACTACAGCATGCTGCACTTCTTCCAGAACGGCGGCGGCCCCTGCTACATCGTCTCGGTCGGTTCCTACAAGACCGACGAAGGCGTGCACATCGAGGCCGACAAGCTCGCCAAGGGCATCGCCGAGCTCGCCAAGGAGCAGGAGCCGACGATGGTCGTGGTGCCGGAGACGGTGCTGCTCGGCAAGTCGGACAGCGACAGCGTGCAGCAGGCCGCACTGCTCCACTGCGGCACGGTGATGCGCAACCGGATGGCCATCCTCGACATCTGGGAAGGCTACCGCGAGCGGACCAGCGAGCCCGACTGCGTGGCGGGCTTCCGCGACAGCATCGGCATCAACAGCCTGGACTTCGGCACGGCCTACTACCCGTGGGTCAACACGACGATCGTCCAGGAGCAGGACCTGAGCTACGCCAACATCGACGACGCCAGCCGGGATGTCCTGATCCAGTGCATCAAGGACGAGCTGACGGGCATGGGTGTGCCGCCGGCGAAGCTCGCGCAGCAGTCGGCGGAAGTCGACAAGATCAAGACCGTGACGGACATCTCCGAGGTGAACCTGCTCGCGAAGAGCCTCACCACCATCAGCCCGTTCTTCAACAGCATCATGGGTGAGATGCGCAAGCGCCTCAACGTGCTGCCGCCGGGACCGGCCATGGCGGGCATCTACACGATGGTCGACAACGCCCGCGGTGTCTGGAAGGCGCCGGCCAATGTGAGCCTCAACAGCGTCGTGTCGCCGACGGTGCCCATCTCCGCCGAGCAGCAGGAAGACCTCAACGTCACGCCGCAGGGCAAGTCGATCAACGCGATCCGCGCCTTCATCGGCGAGGGCACGCTGGTGTGGGGCGCCCGCACGCTGGACGGCAACAGCCTCGACTGGCGCTACGTGAACGTGCGTCGGACCATGATCATGCTGGAGGAGTCGATCCGGCTTGCGTCGAAGGCGATGGTGTTCGAGCCGAACGTTGCCAATACGTGGGTCACCATGAAAAGCATGATCGCCAACTTCCTCACGAGCATCTGGAAGCGCGGCGGCCTGGCGGGCGCGGTGCCCGAGGACGCCTTCAGCGTGCATGTGGGTCTCGGCGAGACGATGACACCCGAGGACATTCTCGAAGGCATCCTGCGCGTCACCGTGCTGGTGGCGATCACGCGTCCGGCGGAATTCATCGAGATCACGTTCCAGCAGCAGATGCAGAAGTCCTGAGCCGACGCTCACGCGCGCGCGGCATGACACGAATCATTCAGTGAATCGTCAATTCTGGAGGTGAAGCATGGCAGACGACGGGTCGGCACAATCCGGGACCGTATGGCCCCTTCCGAAGTTCCGCTTCGAGGTGAAGTGGGACTCCGCAGTGATGTCGTTCCAGGAAGTCTCCGGGCTGGATGTGGAAGCACAGCCCATCGAGTACCGCCACGGGGACAGCCCCGCGTTCTCGGTGATCAAGATGCCGGGCATCAAGAAGTACGGCAACGTCACCATGAAGAAGGGGGTGTTCACGAAAGACAACAAGTTCTGGGACTGGTTCAACCAGATCAAGATGAACACCATCAAGCGCATCCC
>CAZEDA010000682.1:0-1935 GCA_964510915.1 uncultured Rhodocyclaceae bacterium
TAGATCTGCGTCGTCGAGACATCCGCATGCCCGAGCAGCATCTGCACGACGCGGAGGTCCGCGCCATGGTTGAGGAGGTGCGTCGCGAAGGCATGGCGCAGCACGTGAGGAGAGATGGAGGTCGAAATGCCCGCCTGCAAGGCGTACCGCTTGATGAGATTCCAGAACATCTGCCGCGTCATCGGCGCAGCACGGCGCGTCACGAACAAGGCGTCTGCGGTGCGACCGTCGAGCAGGTCCGGGCGCGCCTCGTCGAGGTAGGCCTGAATGCGTTCGATGGCCTCCTCGCCGATCGGCACGAGCCTTTCCTTCGATCCCTTGCCCATCACTCTCAGCACGCCGGCGTCCAGGCTGACCTGCGAGACCTTGATGGTGACGAGTTCAGTCACACGAAGACCGGTGGCGTAGAGCAGTTCGAGCATCGCGCGGTCGCGCATCGCAAGCGGGTCATCACCGGCGGGCGCGGCGAGCAGCCGGTCCACATCGCCTTCGGCGAGACTCTTGGGGAGCGGCCTCGGCATGCGCGGCGATTCGATGTTGAGCGTGGGGTCGGTGGTGAGCTTTCCTTCCCGTACCTGCATGCGGTAGAAGCGCTTGAAGGTCGAAAGCAGGCGGCTGGCCGACGACGCCTTCGTGCGGAGCTGGAAGCGATGTGCGAGATACGCCAGGAGATCGGCGTGGGTGGCGTCGAGCAGAGCGGCCTGCCGCTCCTTCGCAAGCCAGACCGCGAAAAGACGGAGGTCACGTCGGTAGGCGTCCAGCGTGTTCTTCGCCAGCCCGTCCTCGAGCCAGAGCGTGTCGCAGAAAGCGTCGACGACGGGATCGGCGCCCGCCGCGGGCGTCAGCTGGCGACGCCCTCGTGCGCCAGCAGCCATCGCTTCACCACCATCGGGTGACCATCGGTCCTGCCCATGAAGCCACCGAGACCGGACGCCGACACCACACGGTGGCAGGGCACGACCGGCGGCACCGGGTTGGCGCCGCATGCCCCGCCGATCGGGCGGGGGCTCGTGCCCAGCCGGGCGGCGAGTTCGCCGTAGGTCAGGACTTCTCCCATTGGAATGCGCATGAGCGCGTCCCACACGCGCTGCCGGAAGGGCGTGCCCTCGGGCCGGATGGGCAGATCGAACCGGAACTGCGGATCCTCCAGGTAGCGCGCCAGCTGACGGGACGCCTCCCGCGTGAGCGCATCCGTCGGGGCGATCAGATCATCGCCCGGTGGCAGATACTCGATGCGGACGACGAACCCGGCCGCAGTCCGGATCCCCAGACGGCCGAAGGGCGCGGGAATGCAGGCGTCGTAGGGCTTCATGCCATCCCTCCCGGCGAGCGGATACGGAATCGGTAAAGCCCATATGCTGCCACGCCGAGCGCCACGCCGACGGCGTCGCTCCAGGGGGCAGACCACGCGAGCAGCAGGCCGGATCCAAGAAACATAGCGCGCTCGTGCATGGCAAGCGGGCGAGACAGCCAGCCCTGTGCGCCGATCGCCAGCGCGACGATACCGAGGACTGCCGTGATCGACACCGTGATGATGTTGGCGGTCGGTCCGGACAGGAGCAGGCCCACACCGTCCGGCGCGAGCACGAACATGAAGGGCGTCACGAACGCGGGCAGCGTGTACTTCCAGGACGCGAGCGTGGTGCGATAGGGATCGCCCCCTGTGATCGCGGCGGCCGCAAACGGCGATAGCGCCGTGGGCGGAGAGACCTCGGACAGCACCGCGTAGTAGAAGATGAACATGTGTGCAGCGAAGTCGGGCACGCCCACCTGGATGAGCGCCGGCGCGGCCACCACCGCACAGATGATGTACGACGCCGTGACAGGCACGGCGAGGCCGATGATCCATACCAGCAGGGCCGTGTACAGCGCGGTGAGCGCGCGACTGCCGTCCGCATAGTCGATCACGATGCCGCTGAACTTGAGACCGAGCCC
>CAZEDA010000683.1:0-1924 GCA_964510915.1 uncultured Rhodocyclaceae bacterium
GGAGCGACCCGAAGAACTTCCCCTGGACCATGGGCTTCAACCCCAGCTACCAGGCGGAGGCCCGCATCTACGCGCGGCACATCCTCGATTCCAAGCCCGATGCGAAGATCGCGATCCTCTACCAGAACGACGACTTCGGTAAGGACTACGTGATCGGCTTCAAGGGTCTGCTCGGCGACAAGGCCGCCAAGCTGATCGTGGCGGAGCAGACCTACGAGATCACCGACCCCACGGTGGACTCCCAGGTGGTGTCCCTCAAGTCGAGCGGCGCCGATGTGCTGCTCACCTTCGCCACGCCGAAGTTCGCCGCCCAGGTCATTCGCAAGGTGGCCGACATCGGCTGGAAGCCGACGCACTATCTCTCCAACGTGTCGGCATCCGTGTCGTCGGTGCTCGTGCCCGCCGGACTCGAGAAGGCCGCCGGCATCGTCACGGCCTCGTACGCAAAGGATTCCACCGATCCGCAGTGGAAGAACGATCCGGCCACCAAGACCTGGGAAGAGTGGATGCGCCGGTACCACAAGACCGGCAGCCTCGATGACGTGTTCAACGTGTACGGCTACACGACGGCCCAGCTTCTGGTGCACCTGCTGAAGGTCTGCGGCGACGACCTCACCCGCGAGAACGTCATGCGGCAGGCCGCGAATCTCAAGAAGCTCGAGCTGCCCATGCTGCTGCCGGGCGTGACGGTCAACACCAGTCCCACCGATTACTCGCCCATCGCCGAGATGCAGCTTTCCCGTTTCGACGGCAAGCGCTGGGTGCTGTTCGGCAACATCCTGAGCGGGCGCTGAGGCGCGACCGCTCCAAACATCGGAGATCCCATGGAAGCAAACCCGAAGTTCCTGAACGGCCGCGTGGCGGTCATCACCGGCGGCAATCGCGGCATCGGCCGCGCCACCGCCCTTGCCCTCGCTGGCGCGGGCGCCAAGATCGCCATCGCCGGGCGCAATCAGGAAAAGATCAACGAGACACTGGCCCTGCTCAAGGAAGCGGGTGCGGAAGCCGCCGGCTTTGTCTGCGACGTGCGGGAGGAAGCGCAGGTCAAGAAGCTCGCCGCGGACGTGATGGCGCGCTTCGGTGCCGTGCACATTCTCATGAACAACGCCGGCACGGCCATCCGCAAGAACGTCATCGACTTCACGATGGACGAGTGGCGCATGCTCACCGATACCAACATCACGGGCGTGTGGCTGTGCTGCAAGTACTTCGTCCCGCACATGAAGGGCCGCGGCTACGGGCGCATCATCAATCTCACGTCGATCATGGCGCATGTGTCGAGCACCGGCCGTGGTGTGTACTCGGCCACCAAGCACGCCGTGGCCGGCCTCACCAAGGCCCTGGCCCTGGAACTCATCGAAGACAAGATCACCTGCGTGGCGATCAGCCCGGGGTTCATCGCGACGGACCTGACGGCGCCGCTGCGCGCCGATCCCGCGAAGAATCAGGGGATCCTCGACCAGACACCGATGCATCGCTGGGGCGAGGCGGACGAGATCGCGTCCCTGGCGTTGTACATCTGCTCCAACAGCGCGGCCTTCATGACGGGCAACGATGTGCTCATGGATGGCGGGTTCTGCGCGCAGTGATTTTTTGATGGCGTGAAGTCGTGAAGGCGTGAAGACGTGAAGGCGTGACGGTCAGCCTTCGGTCTTTTGCGTCCATGGACGTCTTCCCCGGAGTCAGGCCATGCGGCCCTCGTCCGGGCTACGAGGTGCGCGTCCTCGATCCGTAGCCCGGACGAGGGCCAAACGGCCCGACTCCGGGGCATCTGGGCAAGCACTTCATCCGGGTCTGTTTTCCGACCACCGGCCCCGGAGTCGCGCCCGAGGCGCTCGTCCGGGCTACGGGGGCGGCGCCCGGCGCCGCCCTTCACCCTTCACCCTTCACGCCTTCACGCCTTCACGCCTTCACGCCTTCACGC
>CAZEDA010000684.1:0-1922 GCA_964510915.1 uncultured Rhodocyclaceae bacterium
CTTCGGCGTGATGCGCGCCCGCGAGTTCGTGATGAAGGACGCCTACTCCTTCCACACGAGCTTCGAGGACCTCGAGCGCGAGTACCGGGTCATGTACGACGCGTACTCCCAGGTCTTTACGCGGCTCGGCCTCAAGTTCCGCGCCGTGGCCGCGGACACCGGCGCCATTGGCGGCACGGGATCGCACGAGTTCCACGTGCTGGCCGATTCCGGCGAGGACGCCATCGCCTTCTGCCCCACCTCCGACTACGCCGCGAACGTGGAGCTCGCCGAGGCCGTCGCCCCGACCGCACCGCGCGCCGCCGCGACCGAAGCGATGCGCGAAGTCGAGACGCCGGGGCGCAAGACGATCGAGGAAGTGAGCGAGTTTCTCGGCATCGCGCCGAGCCGCGTACTGAAGGTCGTGGCCGTCTTCAACGAGGACAAGGTCACCATGGTCCTGCTCCGCGGCGACCATGTGGTGAACGAAGTGAAGCTCGGCAAGCTGCCCGGACTCGCCGGGTTCCGCTATGCGACCGAAGAGGAGATCGTGCGTCACACCGGCTCGCGTGCCGGCTACCTCGGTCCCATCGGATTGCCGGCCACGGTCGACGTGATCGCCGACCGCGCCGTGCTCGCGATGGCCGACTTCGCGTGCGGTGCCAACAAGGCGGGCTTCCACCTGACGGGCGTCAACTTCGGGCGTGACCTGCCGGTGCCGGACAAGGTCTTCGACGTGCGCAACGTCGTCGAAGGCGACGCGAGCCCCGACGGCAAGGGCACGCTGTCGCTGTGCCGCGGCATCGAAGTGGGCCACGTGTTCCAGCTCCGCACCAAGTACTCGTCTGCCATGTCGTGCACCTTCCTCGACGAGACGGGCCAGTCCCGTCCGATGGAGATGGGCTGCTACGGCATCGGCGTGTCGCGCATCGTGGCGGCCGCCATCGAACAGAACCACGACGACCGCGGGATCATCTTCCCGGATGCGATGGCGCCGTTCCACGTGGCCATCGTCGCCATCGGCTATCGCAAGAGCGAAGCGGTACGCAACGCCGCGAACAGGTTGCACGACGAGCTGCAGGCGGCTGGTCTCGAAGTGCTGCTCGACGACCGCGACGAGCGGCCCGGCGTGATGTTCGCCGACATGGAACTCACGGGCATCCCGCACCGCGTGACCGTCGGTGACCGCGGCCTCGAGAAGGGCGAGCTCGAGTATCGCCACCGCCGTGACGCCGCGTCACAGAACGTCCCCGTCGAAGGGGCCGCCGCATGGGTGCGACAGCGCATTTCCTGAGAGGGGTAGCCGCCGCACTGCTTTGCGCTGCGGCGTCCTCGTCCTGGGCGGGCGCGCAGAAGTACGAGCCGCTCTCTGCGGCCGTGCAGGCGCGTCTGCAGCGCAGCGTGGCGGACGAAGGTGCCACGCGGGTGGCGTTCGCGAGCGATGCCGAAGCCGAGGCCTGGCTCGCGACGATGTCACCGCGCCTCGTGAAGCGCATGCCCGACGACGTCGCGCGCCGCGAGTTCCTGCTCACCGCCCATTACGAAGCCACGCGCGCAGGGCTCGACCCGCATCTGGTCCTCGGTCTCATCCAGGTCGAGAGCAATTTCCGGAAGTACGCCGTGTCCAGTGCCGGCGCCCGCGGCTTCATGCAGGTGATGCCCTTCTGGACGAACGTCATCGGCAGCACCGAGCACAACCTCTTTCACCTGCGCACGAGCCTGCGGTACGGCTGCACGATCCTGCGTCACTACCTCGACATCGAGAAGGGCGACATGTACCGCGCCCTCGCCCGGTACAACGGCAGCCTCGGCAAGAACTCCGGCTATCCCGAGATGGTGCTGGGCGCCTGGCGCAGACACTGGGCGCCCGACGCTCCGGCGCAGGCCGCCGCGCCCCAGCGCGTCGCACGTCAGCCGCGCGAACCTCGGAAGCACAGTGCACC
>CAZEDA010000685.1:0-1916 GCA_964510915.1 uncultured Rhodocyclaceae bacterium
GGCCTTGTTCTTGACGACGAAGGCAAGAAGCTCGGAGATGTCCATCTATAATCCTCGGACGGTCGGAAACGGAGAGCCGAAAGGTGACCGGAAGCGAGTAGCATGCCAAAACTTGCGCGACCGGTCATGAAGAAATGCGTGAGGCATCCCCCATCATCGACGAACTCGCAGGCCGGCTGAAGGGCGTTCGCAACCGGATCGCCGACGCCGCCCGCGCCGCCGGCCGTCATCCCGACGGCATCAGGCTCATCGCCGTCTCGAAGACCGTCCCCGCCGACGTGCTCCGTGCAGCCCACGGCCTCGGTCAGGATCTGTTCGGCGAGAGCTACGTGCAGGAAGCCCTCGCCAAGATCGACGCGCTGGCCGATCTCCCGGGCATCGTCTGGCACTTCATCGGCCCCATCCAGAGCAACAAGACCCGCCCCATCGCCGAGCGCTTCGCCTGGGTGCACTCCGTCGACCGGCCGAAGATCGCGGAGCGGCTGGCCTCCCAGAGACCTTCCGGCCTGCCGCCCCTGCAGGTCTGCGTGCAGGTCAACGTGAGCGGCGAAGCCACCAAGGCCGGCGTGGCGCCGGAGGATCTGCCGGAACTGCTCGCGGCCGTCGCCGCACAGCCCGCGCTCACGCTTCGCGGCCTGATGGCCATCCCCGAGCCCACGGAAGACCCGGCTCTGCAGAGGGCGCGGTTCTCGACCGTGCGCTCGCTCCTGGAGGCGCACCGATCCCGCTACCCCACGCTCGATACCCTTTCGATGGGAATGTCGGACGACCTCGAGAGCGCGATCGCCGAGGGGGCGACCCTGGTCCGTATCGGTCGGGCGGTGTTCGGCGAGAGGGTCTAGCGAAGGTCCGATCCCGGCGGCGAGTGCAGTCGCGCTCGAAATGCCGCGACCCAGTACTCAGGCGACAGCGGTATCCCAGCGGTCGCCGGGGCACTTATACTTCCGCGGGTCACCTGTTTGCCGTGACACCGATCCTTTTCCTTCGTCGCCCAAGACCTCAACCCCCGGGAGGAACGACCTTGAACACCCTGAAACTCGGCCTCGTCGTACTCGGCCTCACCGCCACCAGTGCATTTGCGGACGGCAGCTGGAACACCCTGCAGACTGTCGAAACCATCAATGTGAATGCTTCGCCCGACGCCACGTACGCGGTCGTGTCCAAGTGGGACGCCCTCGAAAGCTGGTGCCCGGCCTTCGCCAGCACCGTCATCGAAAGCGGTGGCACCGAGGTCGGCTCGGTCCGCGCCATCACGCTCAAGGACGGCCCCACCTTCACGGAAGAGCTGCTCGCCTCCGACCCTGCCGGTCGCAGCTACCGCTACAAGATCATCGATTCGCCCCTGCCCATCGTCGAGTATGTCTCCACGGTGCGTGTGATCGGCTCCGGCAGCAAGAGCAGCATCATCTGGGTGGCGAGCTACAAGCGCCGCGCTGCGGACAACCCCACCGCGGAATCGGACGACCAGGCCATGCTGAATCTCGTGGGCGGCCTGTACAAGGCATGCCTCGGCAATGCCAAGAAGGTGGCGGAACAGTAAGTCAGCCTCACGGCCGCCGCGGGCATGCCCCGTGGCGGCTTCAGGCACCCGGCCCTCCGGCCGATAACGACGGTTACGCCCGGAGAGTGGTCCGGGCCGGCAGTCTCCCTGGACACTCACGCGGGAACCTTCGCTTGAAGATCGGATTTCTCGGCGGCGGCAACATGGCCACCGCCATGATCGGCGGCATGATCGCCCAAGGCTTCGCCCCGCAGGACATTCTTGCGGCCGACATCGACCCGCAGGCGCGCGCCCGCCTCTCGCAGGATTTCGGCATCGTCACCGGCGCCACCGCCTCCGAGGTCGCCTCGCGTTCCGAGTGCCTCGTCTTCGCGGTCAAGCCCCAGCAGCTCCGCGTCGTGGCGGCCGAAGTGGC
>CAZEDA010000686.1:0-1915 GCA_964510915.1 uncultured Rhodocyclaceae bacterium
TGTTACACCAAGTCGCACGTCGACACCTTCGTGCTCATCACCGGCGACTCCGACTTCTCGCCCCTGGTGTCGAAGCTGCGCGAGAACAACAAGACGGTGATCGGCGTCGGTGTGAAGAAGTCCACGTCCGACCTGCTCATCGCCAACTGCGACGAATTCATCTACTACGACGACCTCGTCCGCGCGAAGCCCAAGCGTGCTTCCGCGCGTCCGAAGTCCGGCCCCCGATCCAACGGCACGTCCAACCGGGACACCGTCGCGGAAGTGCCGGCAGCACCGGCGCCGATGCCCGTGGCGGTGGAAGAGCCGCCCGTCGTCGAGATCGCTGCCGCCCCCGAGGAGAAGCCTGCCGAGGAGAAGGCACCCGCCGAGAAGGGCAAGCGCAAGCCCGCCGCGCGTCCGCGCCGGGGCACCAAGGCAGCCGCTGCCGCTGCGGCGGCTGCTGAAGCGGCGGAAGCGCAGCCTGCTCCGGAGCCCGTCGTCGAGGCCGAGCCGGTCAACGGCAACGTGGCCGAAGGCTTCGTGAAGACCGAGGACCAGAAGAAGCTCGAAGCGATCGAACTCGTCATGGAGACGATCGAGGCCATGGCCGCGGAGCGCGGTTCGGAAGACAAGATCTGGGGCTCCATGGTGAAGCAGGCGCTGAAGCGCCGGCGTCCCGGCTTCAACGAGAACTACTACGGCTTCAGTTCCTTCTCCCGCCTGCTCGACGAAGCCGAGGCCCGCAAGCTCCTCACGCTCGAACACGACGAGAAATCCGGCGGCGTGATCATCCGGGGCTTCAGCAGCGACTGGTGAGTCGGGCGTTGCGCATGGCCTGAGCGATCCGCGCGGGCCGTGTTAACTCCCTGCCGGAGATGGAGTACCCTCGCCCCGGTTTGCTTCGAGGGGGTGGTCCATGTCCGAATCCCGAGCCGATCTGCTCACGCGCCTCGAGAGGGCCGCGCAGCAGATCCGGCGTGATGTCTTCCGTGCGCTGCGTGCCGGCGGCGGCGGTCACGTGGGCGGTTCCTGCTCCGCCGCCGACATTCTCAGCGCGCTCTACTTCCACCGGATGCGCGTGCGTCCGCAGGAACCCGAGTGGCCGGACCGCGACCGGTTCGTGCTCTCCAAGGGCCACGCCAACGCCGCCCTCGGCGCCGTGCTCGCGCAGGCCGGATTCATCGACCCGGCCATCCTCGATCGCTTCTACCACTTCGACTCGCCCTTCGGCATGCACCCGGACATCAAGATGGCCGGCATCGAGATGTGCACGGGCGCGCTCGGCCACGGGCTCGCCATCGCCATGGGCATGGCGATGGGCGCGCGGATGCAGAAGCTGGCCTTCCATACCTTCGTGATGATCGGCGACGGCGAACTGCACGAGGGCTCCAACTGGGAAGCCGCGCTCGCCGCATCGCACTACCGCCTCGCCAATCTCACCGCGATCATCGACTTCAACAAGATCGCGCAGAGCGGACGGCTCACGGAACTCGTCGGCCTCGATCCGATGGCAGACAAGTGGCGCGCGTTCGGGTGGGAAGTGCGGGAGATCGACGGACACGACATGGGCGCCGTGGTGGATGCGCTCGACTCGCTGCCGTTCCATCGCGAGCGGCCGTCGGCCATCGTGGCGCACACGATCAAGGGCAAGGGCGTGAGCTTCGCCGAGGACACCTATCTGTGGCACAGCAACAACGTCACCGACGAGGTGTACGCGCGCGCCATGGCAGAGCTGGGGGCACGATGAGCGACAGCGGAAACTGGCGCGAACGCGCCGCCACCCAGACCCGTCTCGCCTTCGGACAGGCGCTGCTCGAACTCGGCGCCAGGGATCCGCGCACGGTCGTCGTGTCGGCAGACACGCAGGACCTGCTCGGCATCCGGCCGTTCATCGAGCGCTTCCGCGAGCGGTTCGTCGAGATGGGCATCGCCG
>CAZEDA010000687.1:0-1906 GCA_964510915.1 uncultured Rhodocyclaceae bacterium
GCCCGACTCCGGGAACATCATCGAACCTCACCCCCATCGGCGGCTGAACCATGACCGATCGCTACGCCGTCGTCGGCAACCCCATCGCCCACAGCAAATCCCCGCTCATCCACGCCGCATTCGCGCGGGAGACCGGCCAGGACCTCACCTACGACCGCATCCTCGCGCCGCTCGACGGCTTCCGGGCCACGGTCGACGAATTCCGGGCGGCGGGCGGGCGCGGTCTCAATGTCACGCTGCCCTTCAAGCTCGAAGCGTTCGACTACGCGCCGGAGCGCACCGAGCGCGCGCAGGCCGCGGGTGCCATCAACACGCTCGCGTTCGACGGCGCCCGCTGCCTCGGCGACAACACCGACGGCGAAGGGCTCACGCTCGATCTCGAAAAGAATCTCGGGGCGGTGCTCGGCGATGCCCGCATCCTGCTGCTCGGCGCCGGTGGCGCGGCGCAGGGGGTGATCCTGCCGCTGCTCGCCCGGAGGCCGCAGACCCTCGTCATCGCGAACCGCACGGTGACCAAGGCCGAGCAGCTCGCGTCGCAGTTCGCCGCGCACGGGCCGGTGCGGGGCTCCAGCTTTGCCGCCCTGGCCGGCGCGACGTTCGACGTCGTCATCAACGCCACCTCGGCTGCCGTCTCGGGCGCCGCGCCGGATCTCCCGCGAGGGCTCTACGCGCCGGGGAGCCTTGCCTACGAAATGATGTACGGCAAGGGCGAGACGGGCTTTCTCGCCCAGGCCCGCGCGGACGGCGCCGGTGCTCTCGCCGACGGTCTCGGCATGCTGGTCGAACAGGCGGCCGAGGCCTTCTTCGTCTGGCGCGGCGTGCGTCCGGACACCGCGCCGGTCCTCGCGAGGCTGCGGGCTGGCGAGACGCCGTGAGCCAGAAACGCCCCGGCCTGTTCCGGCAGGGTGTGCGGCTCGTCTGGCGTGCACTGCTGCTTTTCACGGTGCTGGTGCTGGTCTATCAGCTCTGGATCTTCGCGCACGTCCTGTGGTGGACCCGCTTCAATCCCTCCACCTCCAGCTTCATGGAGGACCAGCTCGAGGTGCTGCAGGAGAAGAACCCGGACGCCGAGCTGAAGCACCGCTGGGTGCCGTACGAGCGGATCTCCATCCACCTGAAGCGGGCCATCGTCGCCGCGGAGGATTCCAAGTTCCTCGACCACGAAGGCTTCGACTGGGAAGCCCTGCAGAAGGCCTACGAGAAGAACCTCGCCAAGGGGCGCATCGTGGCCGGGGGCTCCACCATCAGCCAGCAGCTCGCGAAGAACCTGTTCCTGTCGTCGAAGAAGACGCCGTGGCGCAAGCTGCAGGAGGCCGTCATCACCGTCATGCTCGAGGCGGTCATGGAAAAGCGGCGCATCCTCGAGATCTATCTCAACGTGATCGAGTGGGGCAACGGCGTGTTCGGCGCCGAGGCCGCGGCGCGGTACTACTACAAGTCCAATGCAGCAGCGCTGGGTCCCGCGCAGGCCGCGCGGCTGGCGGCGATGGTCCCGAACCCCCGGTTCTACGACAAGAACCGCAACCATCCCAACCTCAACCGCAAGACCGGGATCATCCTCGCGCGGATGCCGCAGGCGAGCGTGCCCTGATGCCGTGCGGATCGCGCGGCCGGGCGGAGGGCTGCCCCTATAATCGAGCCCCTTTGCTTCCGAGCCCGGCATGATCGTCCACCCGCAGTTCGACCCCATCGCCATCGCGATCGGCCCCGTGGCCGTGCGCTGGTACGGCCTCATGTACCTCGCGGGGTTCGTCGCCGGCCTGCTGCTGGGGCGATATCGGATCCGCACCCGGCCCGATCTGGGCTGGACGAACAAGGACATGGACGATCTGCTGTTCTACTGCGTGATCGGCGTCGTCCTGGGCGGCCGGCTGGGTTACGTGCTGTTCTACAAGCTGGGCGACTA
>CAZEDA010000688.1:0-1906 GCA_964510915.1 uncultured Rhodocyclaceae bacterium
TCGTGGTGTCGCGGCGCGATCCGCCGGATTGCTACAGCCGGCTGGTGGCGAACGAGAACGTGGGCTTTGTCGATGCGGACGACCTCACGCTGACGGAAGCCGAAACGCGCTCGATCACGCAGTCGCGAATGCCTGATCTCCCGGCGTCCGATATCGCTTTGCTTCATGCGCGCTCGGGCGGGTGGGCAGCAGGTCTCACGCTCATGCTGGAGCAGCGCAGAAGGCACGGGTCCCTGCTCGCGCCCGCCGGCGCGGACAGAGAAGCCACGTTCCGCTACTTTGCCGCACACATCTTCGATCGACTGCCGGAAGAGACGCGTCGGTTTCTCGTGGCCTCCGCGTATCTGCCGCAGGTCATCGTTTCCGTGGCACAGGATCTGACAGGGGACCCGAAAACCGCCGAGATCCTGGGAGACCTCGGCCGGCGTCATCTGTTCACTCACCAGCGCCCCGGAACAGAGCCGGCCTACTGGTACCACGCCTTGTTCCGCGAGTTTCTGCTGAGCCGTGCCGCCGCCGTCCTCGGCGAAGAGGAGGCGGCCGCCACCCAGAAGCGCGCGGCGCGTCTGCTCGAAGCCAGGGCGCACTACGAGGATGCGTTCTCACTGTTTGTCGGGGTGGAGGACTGGGTGTCGGCGGCGAGGCTCATCGAACGTCGCGCGGGCGACCTTCTGTCGACGGGCCGGGCGGAAACTCTCCGCGAGTGGATCGCTGCGCTGCCCGATGCCGTGACGGCGGGCAATTCCTGGCTGCAATACTGGCGCGGCGTCGCGCTCATTCCCGTGGCGCCCGCGGCCGCGCGGGCTCCCCTCACCTGCGCAGTTGCCGGTTTCCGGTCTGCCGGTGACCCGCTGGGAGAGGCGCTCGCCTGTGCGGGCATGGTGGAGACCTACTACTTCGAATGGACGGACTTCAAGCCCATGCGCCTGTGGGTCGACGCGATGGTGCCGCTGCTCGATCGATTGCATTTCGGCGATGACGTCGTTCGGGAACTCAAGATCTACAGCACGCTGCTCGTCGGAGTGCTCTACGCCGCGCCAGCGCACGAGGTGCGCCACCGCTGCGTGTCCAGGGTGACGGAGATGCTCGACGAAGACCTGGGCGCGGCTGCGAAGATGTCGGCGGCACTGAGTCTGCTGAGCTACTGCAACCTCGCCTGCGATCTGCCGCGTGCGCAACTGGTCATCCGGAAGGCCACGCCCATGCTGTCGCACGAGGAGGTGACGCCCGCCCTCAGGATGTGGTGGGAGACCCGCTATGGGCACTCGCTCCAGATCCTCGGCGACTACGCCGGTGCCGCCGCGGCGCTGGAGCGCTCGACCGAGATCGCCGATGCCCACGGCCTGGCGCGCGTAGGCCTGCGCAGCATGCTGACCATCAGCTACCTCCAGCTGGTGATGGCGAGCCGGCACGATCTGCGCGGTATCCAGAGACAGCACGAGAGGGTGCTCGAGTCGGCCGTTGACGAACATCCGATGTCCGGATGGCATGTCCACAAGTCGCATTGCTTCCTCGAGGCGATCCGCCGCAACCACAAGGGCCTGCGGCATTGGGCGCGGGCCACGGTCGAAGTGGCCGAGCGCACCGGCATGGTGTACCTCGTCGTCCTTGCGAGTGCTCATGAATGCTGTGCACTGGCGATGCTGAATCTGGAAGCCGAGTTCCGGGCGTCGGCGGCCACATTGCGACGTCTGGTGCGAGACAGCTGCTTCGACTTCTACGAGTATGAAGTCGAACTGCTCGAGTCGCTGCTCCTGCTGCGGTCCGCGACACCGGAGGCCGGGCGAATCAAGCTCGGTGCATGCCTTCAGCGGGCGCGAGCCGCGGGCTACCTGTTTCCCGAACTGTTCCGAAGTACCCAGGCGTGCGCCATGGTCCTCGCCGAGGCGCTGGAGGCAGACCTGGA
>CAZEDA010000689.1:0-1902 GCA_964510915.1 uncultured Rhodocyclaceae bacterium
GCACGCCACCGACGTCGGTGGAGACCACCGGCACGCCGGATGCCATCGCCTCGAGTACCGAGTTCGGCATGTTGTCGACGAGCGTGGGATTCAGCACGATATCGGCGGAGCGGTACAGCGCCGCCATCTGGTCCCGGTCGAGGCGTCCTGTGAACCGAACGCGCGCCTGCAATCCGGCGTCACGAACCTGATTCTCCAGGGCATCCCGTTCCGGGCCGGTGCCGGCGATCGACAGTGTCGCTTCGGGGTGCGCACGCGCGAATATGGCGAACGCGCGGACGCCGGTGGCGACGTCGTAGATGGGCTCGAGATTCCGTGCGATGACCACGTGAATCCTGCCCCGCCGGCTCTCCGCCTCGGCCGCAGGAGCAAACCGCTCCAGGTCGACGATGTTCGAGACCACACAGCTTCCCATGCCGTGCTCGGAGAAGACTTGCTGGAGGAAGCCCGACGGCACTGCGAGCACGTCCGCGCGCCGCATGGTGAAGCGCACGAGATTCGCGGAACGCGCCAGAAACTCGCCGGCGAGGCCACCCCGATAGTTGACGACGACGGGAACGCGGGACCAGTGTGCGATCCAGATCGCGGGCGCGGCGAAAAGATGCCAAGCAAGTCCCGAGTTCGCCATCACGTGAAAGATCTCGGCCCGGCGCGCTGCCGCGAACAGGCGGAAGACATACGGGATCAGGCGGGCAAAGGCGCGAACCCCCTTGACGGACCCGAGCCAGGCAGGCTGGTAGGGAGCATTCACCTGAAGGACCTCGACATTGGCCCCTTCCCCGCCGAGCAGTTCCGCCAGCTGTCTCGTCTGGTTGGCCATCCCTCCGGCCGGAGGCGGCAGCGGCCCGACGATGACGATGCGACGACCCTGCATCACCAGGACCACACGCTCATCACGCAGCCACCGATCGCGGCACGCCGGGGATGACATTGCCGACACCACCCGCCGTCTCGCCGGACAACTGGCGCAGGAACCCTTCGAACATCAGCAGCGTCCAGAGCGGCGCGCTGTAATCGCGGACGCCGCTCTGATGCGCGCTCACGAGATGCTCGAGGTAGCTTCGCTCGAAGTAACCCGTCTGGATCAGCGAGCCTTCGAGAAGCGATGAGCGGACTCGTTCGCGCAGGTCCGCGCGAAACCACCGGGCGAGCGGTACTGCGAAGCCCATCTTCCGACGGTACAGGACCTCGTTCGGGAGGCTGGGCTCCATGGCCTTCTTGAACAGCCATTTGCCCTCGCCGTCGCGCACCTTGAACTTGGCCGGCAGCGTCGCCATCCATTCGACGAGAGGGTGGTCCATGAGCGGCTCGCGCACCTCCAGCGAGTGCGCCATGCTTGCGCGGTCGACCTTGGTGTTGATGTCGCCGACGAGGTATGTCTTGAGGTCCAGGTACTGAATCAGCGACAGGGGATCGTCCGTGCCGACCCGTGACGCATGGCGCCGGAACACTTCCACGGCGCGGTATCCGCCGAGCTTCGCCTTGAACGCCGGCGTGAACAGACGGGCCCGCATCGGATCCCGCAGGATCGACATGCTGTGGAAGTAGGCCTCCGCGGAATCCCGCGCGAGGGCTTCGAAGGTGGTCTTGGCGCGCAGCGGCTTCGGCGCCCAATCCGCCTTGGGATAGAGCGACCCGAGAAGACCGAACACCGGACGACGCACGCCGAGGGGCAGGATCGACCGCATGCGTTCCTCGTTGAGATGCATGCGATAGCGGCGGTAACCGCCGAAGCTTTCGTCTCCGCCGTCGCCGGACAGCGCGACGGTCACGTGCTTTCGCGCGAGCTCGCAGACACGGTAGGTCGGGATTGCGGAACTGTCTGCGTACGGCTCGTCGTACAGCGTCACGAGCTGGTCGATGAGCGAGAAGTCGTCACTGTCGACGACCTCGACGTTGTGG